>DASRSQ010000576.1:0-3939 GCA_035656475.1 Gemmataceae bacterium
ATGCCGCCGTTCATGGTCGTCGGCGGCCGCCTGCACCAGGGCAAACGCGCCATCACCGGCGAAGGGGGCGGCACGCTCGGTGCCCTCTACGATCCGTTTCGCCTCGTCTTTCATCCAGATCAGGGGACGCAGATTCCCGCGCTGCAACTGCCGGCCAATCTCTCCGCGGACCGCCTGCGCAATCGCCAGCAACTCTTGCAATCCCTCGATCTCGCCCGACGCACTCTCGACACCGGCGGCCAGCGCACCATCGACGATTATCGCGCCCAGGCGCTTGCACTCTTGACCTCGCCTGACGCGACGCGCATGTTCGATGTTTCGCAAGAACGTCCGGAACTTGCGGACCGCTATGGGCGAACCCGCTTCGGCCAGTCGTGTCTACTGGCGCGTCGGCTTGTCGAGCATGGCGTGCCGTTCGTGCAGGTCAATTGGAGCGATCACGTCGAGGCCGAGGAAGATGCGGGCGACGGCGGGTGGGACAATCATTATCGCCATTTCCAGATCACGCAAGATCGCCAAGCCCCCTGGCTCGATCAGACATTGCCGGCCCTTTTGACCGATCTTCAGGAACGACGTTTGCTACAATCGACGCTGGTCGTGGCGATCGGCGAGTTCGGCCGCACGCCGCGGATCAACGACAAGGCCGGCCGCGATCACTGGGAGCATTGCTACAGTGCCTTGCTGATGGGCGGCGGTATCCGCGGCGGCCAGGCCATCGGCGAAAGCGACGCCCGCGCCGAGCGGCCTCGCAGCCGTCCCGTGACGCCGGCCGATCTCGCGGCGTCCATCATGCACGCAGTTGGCATTACCGCCGAACAGACCGCCACCCTCGGCATCAACGTCGGTGGGCATGTGATTGATGAATTGTTCGCTTAACTGGGAATTTACAATCAGCAATTGACAATTAGCAATTTACAATTGGAAATGCCTGAAGCGATCTTGTTTGGTCGCTATCAGAAACCAGCAACAGAAAAGAATTTGTTGTCTTAGACGCGACGGAAATGCTGCAATGCACTTCCGATTGTAGACTGATAATTGTCAATTGCTAATTGTAAATTCCCGTCCCCCGTTACCGAAATCTCTGGATCCACTATGACCGCCGTCCAAGGCATCCTTGAATTCCATCCGAAGGGCTACGGCTTCCTGCGCAGCGTCGCCAAGGGCTACCTCGCCCAGCAGGCTGACCCCTTCGTCGAACAGCGGCTCATCCAGAAATTCAAGCTGCGTCCTGGCCTGCTCATCAGCGGCCCGACCGAGCCCAACCAGCGCGGCAACGGTCCCAAGCTCAAGACCATCGACACCATCGAGGGCAAACCCGCCGCCGACTACAAACCGCGCAGCTTCGACGAGATGACCCCCATCGATCCGCACCAGCGCATCCGCCTGGAATTCGGCAAGGAGCCGCTGACGACTCGCGTCATGGACCTCCTGACGCCGATTGGTAAGGGGCAGCGTGGCTTGATCGTTGCGCCGCCGCGCACCGGCAAGACGATTCTGCTCCAGCATCTCGCGCAGGCGGTGGCGAAGAATCATCCCGAGATGCACATCATTATGCTGCTGATCGACGAGCGCCCCGAAGAAGTCACCGAGATGCGCCGCACCATCAAAGGAGAAGTCGTCGCGTCCAGCAACGACCGCGATAGCTCCGAGCACGCTCGCCTTGCCGAACTCGTTATGGAGCGTGCCAAGCGGCTCGTCGAGGCGGGCAAGGACGTCTTCGTCTTGCTCGACAGCCTGACGCGCCTGGCCCGCGCCTACAACAAGAACGTCTCCGGCGGCGGCCGCACCATGTCCGGCGGCGTCGATGTGCGTGCTCTCGAGATTCCCAAACGCCTCTTCGGCACCGCCCGCGTCTTCGAGGAAGGTGGATCGCTCACCGTCATGGGTACCGCCCTGATCGAGACCAACTCGCGCATGGACGACGTCATCTTTCAGGAATTCAAGGGCACCGGCAACATGGAGCTCGTCCTCGACCGCAAACTCGCCGATCGCCGTATCTTCCCCGCCATCGACATCGCGCAATCGGGCACGCGCAAGGAGGAGCGTCTCTTCTCGAAGGAGGAGTTGCCGCAGGTGACGTTGTTGCGTCGCAGCCTGATGGAACTGAGCCCGCAGCAGGCGATGGAATCGCTGGTGCAGCAGCTGCCGAAGTATCCGGACAACGCCGCATTCTTGGCGAAAGTCAGCACGTTCGTACGATGACATCGCAAACGCGCACGCAACCGCAGTACCATTTCAGGTATTCGGTCCTGATGGGACCGTTCTATCAGCCCAGGCCGAAGGCCTGGGAATGGTGTCGCGGGGCGGTTTGAGCCTGTAAGGCTCATTCAAGCAGAATGCACGTCGGCGAACGGCCCCTACAGGGCCGACATTCTGCCGGCGTTTTTTCCCAGGCCTCCGGCCTGGGCTGACAGAACGGTCCCTTCAGGACCGAATACCTGACGCGAATTCACATGTAGCCAATACGCGAATCACTGAAGGAAACATCCATGCAGAAAACGCTCGTCCTGTTGAAACCCGATTGCGTGCAGCGCCGCCTGATTGGCGCTCTGATTGGGCGGTTTGAGCAGAAAGGTCTACGCCTGGCAGGGCTGAAGTTCGTGCAGGCGAGCCGCGATTTGGCGGAGAAACATTACGCGGTGCACAAGGGGAAGCCGTTCTACGAATCGCTGCTGTCGTTCCTGACGAGCGGGCCGACGGTCGCCATCGTCTGGGAAGGCCGCGAAGCGGTCACGGTCGTGCGCGAGATGATGGGAAAGACGGACGGCGCCAAATCTCCTCCGGGCACCATCCGTGGCGACTTCGGCATCAGCGTGCAGAACAATCTCATCCACGGCAGCGACAGCCCGGAAAACGCCGCTGCGGAAATTTCCCTCTGGTTCACGCCCGCGGAATTGGTCGCCTGGCAGCCGACCGACGCAAACTGGATCGGTTGAGCGCGAGGCGCCAAACATCGCATCGGCATGACGGTGGGTCTCGCGTTGCTCGACCCACCGTACGCCAATTGGCAGTGACCATCCGACTATCAATCAGGAATCGCTACCGATTCTCCGCTAGAGCGGGTGCCAAGCGCCGGCAAGATATTGTTAGCGCTGTAGCTAAGGAAACGGACGGTTCCATCGGCGAAAAGGAAATTCGCGCCACCCGTGTGAAAGCTCCAAAAATGCGCTCCGTCAACTTCGGAAGAGTTGTTCGGCTGCAACGCCGGCACAAGGCCGACATTGGTGGCAACATCTCCCATGGCCGTCGCCAGAGCCGTGTCGCGAGTCCCAATCACGGTGTCTCCATCGCCACAGCCCGTCGATCCATAGGGAGCGAAGCCCCAGCCGTAGTTCAAATCGCCTGTGGCGGGGCGCTCTCCCACGGCAATCGTGTTGGAGGTGCCATCCGAAATCCCGACCAGGGTGATCTTCGAATTGGCATACAGGACGCCATCCGCCGAGATCGGACTCCGGCTTACCGTTCCTGCAACGCCCATGTAGGACGTGAGCTCGTAGAGTACTCCGCCGTAATTGAAATCCAGCGGTCGAGTGTTCGTGGGACAAATGAAGACGGGCAACTTGGAATCAACGGCCGGGAATGCCGTCGAGTCGGTGTTTCCCACGTTCGCCTGCAGATACGTGGTGCACTGGGCAAACAGCGGCGCTTGGTCCAAGAACGGCAACAACTGAAGCTGCCATCCGGTGTACATGTAGGTGCCGCTTGACGTGTAACCGGGCGGCAAAACCTTGTAGATGCCGTGATAGTTGTGCAGTGCCAATCCCATCTGTTTGAGATTGTTGACGCATTGTGTCCGCGCAGCAGCTTCGCGCACCTTCTGCACTGCGGGAACCAGCAAGGCGATGAGAATGGCGATGATCGCGATCACCACCAACAATTCGATGAGCGTGAAACCACGCCGCCTCTTGGGACAAGAAGTATGCACAGGAACCTCGGGTG
>DASRSQ010000577.1:0-2461 GCA_035656475.1 Gemmataceae bacterium
GCGGAGTCAACTATGTATTGGCGAAGAGTGCGAAGTGAACGAGGCTTATTGCGTCAGACAAAAATTATATGGAACAAAACAAAGAGGCGGGAGCCTGAAATAGCGTTCTCTGTCTCCGTGGTTCTGTTCCACATGAACGGGCTGCGGGATTGTCATTGCTCCGCGGAGAATTCTGATTAAGATTTGACGTAGACCCTCGCTCTCCATCCCGCGATCTCATCATGAGCCTGAACTTTGTCGGCATCCTACTCGCCTGTTTCGGCGCCAGCCTGATTCTCATCACGCTGTCGATCTACCTCTTGCGCGGCTCCCGCACCACCGGCGATGGCTATTCCGGGGCGGGCAGGTTTTTCCTCATTGCCCTGCGGCTGGCGATCGGCTGGCATTGCTTCGTCGAAGGCATGGAGAAGCTGACCACTCCCACCTGGACGAGCGAGACGTACCTGCGGGAATCGGTTGGCCCGCTGTCGGGCCCCTATCGCGCCCTGGCGGGGGATCGGCTCATCGACAAGCTGACGTTCGGGCCTGATGCGGAGTTCCCCGAAGCGCTCGACCGCGAATGGGGCCGTTACGTCGCTGCGTTTGAGTCGTATTATGATCTCCCCGATGACAAGGTGAAGCTGGCGCAAACGGTGTTCGACCAGCGCAAGGCGGACATGCGCACCGAGCTCGCGAAGCCGGAAGAGGTGCAGAAGACCGGTCCGTATCCCCCGCCGATGCCGGCACAGATGACGATGAAGGAGCGACTCGCTTATTATGCCGTGCTGCAGGATAAGGTCGCCGCGGCGGAGGCGAAGTTCCCGTCGACGGACAAGAGTGTGCACGCCGAATGGAAGATGGCGAAGTCGACCGCGGCGAAATGGCGCAGCGAGCTAAAATCGGTCCTCGACAGGGAGACCGCGAAGCTAAAAGAGAAGCTGTACAAAGGAGTGCTCACGTCAGAACAGAAGCAGCGCCCGCTCATGGAGGAGTCAGCACGTCTGCCGATCGAATCCTGGCAATTGCTCGAATGGTCCGACGCAATCGTGACATGGAGCCTGCTGGTGCTGGGCGGCTGCCTGCTGCTCGGTCTGTTCTCGCGCCTCACGAGCCTGGCGACGGCCTTGTTGATCCTCTCGTTTTACCTGGCGATGCCGCCGTTGCCCGGCTGGCCTGAAGGGCCGCGGCTCGAGGGGCACTACATGCTCGTCAACAAGACGCTGATCGAGGTGATCGCGCTCTTGGCGTTGACGTTCATCCCGACCGGCCGCTGGGCCGGGCTCGATGGCTTGTTGCAATTTGTGTTGCCTGGCTGCTGCGGCGGGACATGTGCGACAGAAGCCAACAGAAGCGTCGAATAGTTTGACAGAGGCGCCGAACGGGTCCGAGCCGCGCCCGTGATGTGAGGAAGCGGTCAGCATCCATTGGATTCGCCTCTGGTGTAGGATTCAGCTACTACGGGTGCAGCATCTTCGCCCAGGAGAATTGATAATGTCTCTCGATATGACCCCCGAACAAAAAGCGATTGGCAAGGACAACTTCAATCGCGTTGTCGGCAAAATGGCGGAGGAAGACCGAGCGCAAGCCGGACAAGGTGTGACCCGGCGGCGCTTCATGCAAGGGTTGATCGCCGCCGGCGCGACGCTACCGGTGTCGGCAGCCGCCTACTTCGGCTATCAGAATCACGGCTTCCCGCGCGGCATGCGCCCGGTCAAGGCGGGCATCATCGGCTGCGGCGATGAAGGCGGCGTGCTGGTCGGATTTCACAATCCCGACTTCGTTGACTTCATCGGCTACAGCGACATCCGCCCGACCAATCGCCGGCGCATCTTTGCCGGCCAGCCCGGCACGCCACGCAAGGGCTTCCATGCGATCCGCGATCACATCCGTATCCATTACGGCCAGTCGCCCGATCAGCACATCCAGCGCTACGACGATTACAAGGAATTGCTGCGCAATCCGGACATCGAGATGGTCGTGATCGCGCTGCCGTTGCATCTGCACGCGCCGGTCGCCATCGAGGCGCTGAACGCCGGCAAGCACGTCCTGTGCGAGAAGCTGATGGCGTGGAACGTCAGCCAGTGCAAGGAAATGATCCGGGCGGCCGACCGCAACGACAAGCTCCTCGCCATCGGCCATCAGCGCCATTACAGCATGCTGTACGCGCACGCCAATGAGATTGTCACCTCCGGTCTCCTGGGCGATGTCAAGCACATTCGCGCCCTCTGGCATCGCAACAATGCGCGACCCAACACGAGCACCGATGAAAGGGAACGCAGGGAGCGGCCGTACCTCGATGCCTGGCACCCGCTGATTCCAAGGGACGATCGCGCCGAACTCGAAGGCCGCATCCGCCAGCTTGGCTACAAGAACATGGAAGAGCTTGTGCGCTGGCGGCTCTACACGCGCACCGGCGGCGGCCTCATGGCCGAGCTTGGCAGCCATCAGCTTGACGCTTGCAGCATCTTCCTCGGCAAGAAAC
>DASRSQ010000578.1:0-6618 GCA_035656475.1 Gemmataceae bacterium
GAAGAGGAACGCCGGCTGGCCTTCGTCGGTATGACGCGCGCGGAGGAGGAGTTGTATCTCTCATACGCGCGCATGCGCGAGTTTCGCGGCCAGACGCTGTACGCGGTGCCGAGCATGTTTCTGGAAGAGTTGCCGCGCGAGGGAATCGACGAGATCGATCTGTCGGCCAGCGTGCATCGCTCGATCGACACCTGGCGTGGCAGCACCGCCAAGGCCAGCACGGGCTGGTACGAGACCGGCTTCGTTCGGCCCACGTCGAAGATGCAGGACGCCGCCACCAGCGTCGCCGATCCTGCAGGTTACGAAGTCGGCGTCCTCGTGCATCACGACGTCTACGGCACCGGCTGCATCACCGACATCGCCGGCCAGGGCGTCCTGCGCAAGCTCAAGATCCGCTTCAACACCGGCGAACGCACCTTCCTCGCCGCCAAGGCGAAACTCGCGATCGTGCAGCCGGAATGACGCCTGCCTTACTCAATCACAACGAAGCTCAACTCTCGTGCTGCGAAGGTCCATTTCGAACTCGATCTCCTCGATGGGGGGCCGACTGAAGTGCCAGTGCACTCCGTGAACCGCGACTGCCCCCATGCGGCTCAAAATGACGCTCGGCAACAACTCGGCTATCGAATGGGCCGTGTAAACATTGGCCGTCGAGACCGCCGGCCATGACAGACCCAGACCTCGTAGCCTGTTCTCCATCAGATCCATCACGAATCGCGCCTTCGTCGAGAGCCCCGCGAGCGATGTGTCGCCGAGAGCAACGATGTCGTGGCGAGCAAGAATTCCTTCCGGCAACTCGCCCGCACCGGCGATAACACAGGTCGGCGGCCGATCGCCTGGACACGGTTTTGTGAACGAGAATCCATACAGGGCCGGTTCACTGGGTGGGCTGACGACGGGCGCCACGTTGGTCCGCGCGATCGGGTTGATGTCATCGACAAAAACGCCCCAGCTTTTGAGAAGCGACGCGTATTGCGCGTTGAAGTCCGCAAAGCCCTGGAAGCTATATGGCCGAGGCGACCGCAGCGAAATCGCACACAGGGCAGTCCTGGGGCGTTGTTCCTCGGCCAGCACATTTGCAATTTTCTCGAAGCCGGTTCGATAGGCGACGGGTACCTGGAATGTCACGTTCACAATCTCGAATCCGGCGCTCGACACCACTCCGCAGGAATAAGGCGCAATGCCAGGAAGGAACCGATAGTTGCCGGTCGGATGTTGAACGAGGCGCATGGTTCACTCTCCCGTTAAAGCGTGATCGTTATTCTTGCGGATGGTAGCAGACTCATGGATACGGTGCCTGTCAGGGACGCTTGCTCCGGAGGTCGAAACAGATGAGCTGGGTGTGATTGCGACAATATAGCAAGCCGTTGAGCAACAGGGGTGCGGTCTCGCATTCGAAGCCTGGCTGCGCGTTGAATACGACCACCTTGGTGAGAAGGCGATGGCCCTGGGGCGACAACTCGGCGATCCGCAAGGTTTGGCGTGCGTCGATCGTCAGGAGTTTTCCATCGACAATCATGAAAGCGCCGCCATTCGAACCGGACTTGCCAAGCTCCTTGGAGCGCCATTTTTCCTTGCCGGTTTGCAGATCCAGACACCAAAACGTGCTTCGTTCGTCGAACGCGTAGACATGGCCATCCCAGATCGCCGCCGACTGGAACCAGTGGCACCACTGGGTGTTCTTCCATAGGAGTTTCGGCTGGCCATTCTTGATTTGGAACGCCGCCGCGCCCGCGGAGCCGTTCAGGGGGCTGCCGAACGCCTGATGGATGGGCGTCACAACGATGTCGCCAAGGATCACGGGAGACGCGGCCATGTCTTCCGCCTTGATGCCGATGGTGCGCAGGTCGGCTTTCCACTGCGTGGCGCCGGTCTTGGGATCGACGCCGAGCAGGTATCTCCCGGTGAGATGGACGAGGGACGTTTTGCCGTCCAATTGAGCGAGGACAGGACTCGACCACGCACTGGCCCCCTCCGTGTTGCGCCAGACTTCCTTGCCGGTTTTCTGGTCGAACGCAACAAGAACCCCGCCGACTTGCGGATAAGGGCCCCCTCTCGGTTCCAGCACGGGCCTCGTCCATGTTTTGGCTTTCTGGTGGACAAGGGCGGGCACGATGATCAAATTCTCGAATGGAGTTGGGCTAAGTTGAATGCCGTAGGGAGATGGTTGACCGGGCAATTCCTTCATCAGGTCGCGCGACCAGGCCAGCTTGCCACGCCTGGCATCCAGGGCAACCAGCGTCATGCCCGCGCCATAGCTAAAAACCAGATCCCCAGCCAGGGCGGTCGTGCTACCGGCAGGATTCGTCGCACGCTTGACGCTCTGGATTTCGTAGCTGTAGCTCCAGAGTTCCTTGCCCGATTCGGCATCAAGACAGGATATTGTTTCCCGCTGCATGCTTCCGGGATCGGTGGCAAAGAGATAGAGACGGCCCTGGTGGATCACGGGACTGGAGAATCCTCGGCCGACCTTCGCCTCCCAGAGCTTCTTTGGTCCCACATCGTCGAAGTTCGCCCGCCAGCCTTTCTCGCGCGAGACACCATCGCCCTTTGGGCCACGCCATTGCGGCCAAGCCAATGCTTCTTGCGCCTGCGCCGGCCGCGGGCCGACAAACGCAAGAATTGCCATTCCAAGAATGAGCTCGGTTCGAAGACACATCAGAACCTCCACCGGATCAAATCCCCGCTGCGTATCACTTCTCGCTTCGTTCCTTGCGAACACGGCCTGTCAACTGGTGGACCTTGCCCAGAATTCGTTCCTCGACACTGGGGGCAAAGGTGCCGACCATTGTGGAATAGCGCATGGCCCCGCCTCCTTCGTAACCTCCCTCTTTGAGCACGCGCAGCGATGGCACGTAGCCAAACACATCATTGGAGTAGCCAGCTACCCACACCGGATTGCCGACGATGTCTTTTTTGAGCGTCAACGAGTAATCGACCACAACTTCCCCTGCAAGAGGGATGAGAGTCAAATCGCGGCCAAACTGCACTACCTGCACCGGATACTGGTATGTGGATTTCAGCGTGCCGGTCTTCTCCAGTTCAGGAAGCAACAGCTTGCTGCGGCGTCGATCGTATCCATCCTTGCTCATGCTCATGCGTACGAGGTCATCGCGCGAGAGCGGGACCAGTTGCAGCGTGACATCGTCGAGAGCGACCGACAAATTGCCGCTGATCGGTCGCGGCTTGGGCAGGAGCGCCGCCTCGACCGCCGTTGCCAGGGTTCGGCCATGCTGCTTGGCCAAGTCAATGGTGCCGCGCGGATAGGGATTCTGATCTCCGCCACATCCCATGAGAAAGAGCGCCGTCGCGCCGGGATGGGCATCTTGCAAGTACTCCTGAGCATAACCCGCATAGTCCCCGCTGAATTGCTGCAAGGCAAGGGTGGTATTGTGACACGCATAGCCGAACAGGACGGCGCGGAGCTTGCCCTTGCCGTCGGTCACGCGGAGCACAGGCACCTCGTGATCGACCGGGCCATCCGGATACGGACTGTTCTGATATCCCTTCTCCGTCGGCAGTCGGCGATTCATGGCGAAACCAGCCCGAGCATGCGTGTAACCCAGCTGGCAAGGCTCGAGCTTCTCGATCGCCGCGCCGACTACCTGCACCAGCGTGATCTGCAGGTCGGCCATGTAGGTCTCGGCCTCCTTCCACTGTTCTTCCGAAAGGTCGTACGTGACCGAAGGGCGCGGCCGAACCAGCGGGCCACTGTGCGTGTGCGACGCGTTGAGCAGAAGGCGATCGTTCGGCAGTTTGTATTTCTTTTCTACCTGGCGCCCCACCTCATCGCGCATGGCGCGGGTGACGCCGATGAGATCCAGCGTGACGATTACCAATCGTTCACCGCGCGGATCCTCGAAGGCTAGTGCCTTGGCAAACAGATCCTGTGCCTTGCCCGCGGCCGGCTCCTTGCGGCTGGCGTAGCCCGCCATCCAGACATTCTTCTGCGGAGTGATGACGCGCGTTGCCACTCCAGCCTTCCAACTGCCCGGCGTTTCCTGAGCGTGCGTGACGGAGACGGTCAAGCAGAACGCCAGACAGATGCATAAGGATCTCATGGGGATTCCTCGCTTTCGGACAGTATCAATTTGGTGCCGATGCCAAGAGCTGAGTAGAGATACGGTCCGGGTGAACGCGTGCCGTCATTTCGATGCCGGTGGCTCGACAGAGCCGCCTTCATCGGTGCCCGAGCCTTTTACTTGGACGGCGCTCTCGGCGGTGCGCCGCCTGCGAGAGGGCCGAAGGCATATGCCTTGAAATGCCAGCCTTCGTTGTTGGCGAGTTGCTCCCATGTCCTCCCACCATCCTGGCTGCGAGCAAGCTTCGTCGGCGGATAGCTCGAGCTGTAGAGAACCCCATTGACCAAGCGAACGTGGCGAGGAACCGGCCAGCCGATTCTTTCCCAGGCCAGGCCATCGGTCGACCGCATCACGCTGGATTTTTTGGCCTTCGTATCGATGTGCGTGAGGAGAAATTCCTTGCCGTTGAATTCGACGCACTGAACATCCCCCACGTCGTCTCGGGTGCGATTGTTCTCCCACATCTTGCCGTCCCTGGTCCGAGCGATGAGTCCTTTTTCGCCGACGACGACAAAGACGCCGTTGCCGAAGGCGACCCGTTTCGGGCCGGGATTTTTTGTGTCCTGCCCGGCCATTTTGGTAACGATGGTTTCGTTGGTTTTCGGATTGAAGGCGACGACAGGGCCATAGTCGCCGGAACCAAGGATGAGGCCGTTGCCCTGGGCAGTGCCGCGAATCCAGTGCCCCTGAGCCTGGGCGTCGGTTACGGGTTTGCCTTTGGATCGTTCCAGGGCGAATTTCCGCATTGCCTCGGTGGGAGCGGGCATCGTCGGCGTTGCTACGAGCTGCCATTTCTCGCCGTCGACGGTTTTGAAAACTTTGCCGCGCAGATCCATGGCGAAGAGGCTGTCTCCCATGACTTCGAGGCCGAAGATCGGCGAGCTGCCGGGGATGACGCCATCGCTCCAGTTCTTGCCATCGCGCGACGCGACCAGTCGGCCGCTGTAGTATCCGCCGCCGACGTAGAACGCGCCCTTGAAGTTCGCAGCGACATTGAGATCGTCCTGATTGTGCGCTGGCTTGCTCCAGGAGCCGACTTGCATCCATGTCTTGCCGTCCGTGGATAGCATGCGCTCCCCACCATGCCCGACGGCAAGCCAGTAGTCCTCCGCGAAAGCGCTTGCCGAACTCTGCATCGCGAGGATCAACGCAACGATCAGGCGAATCCTGTTAAGCATCGGCAGGTTCCTCGAGTGAGAAGACGTCGTTGCCTACGGCATCTTGATTTGAATGCGCCGATATTCCATCTGGCCGCGGTCCCCCTCCAGTCCGATGGGCCCCGTCTCGGGGAGTGCGAAGGCAGCTTCCAGAAGCTCGCCGTTACAAGTACAGCGAGCCGTTTTCCCTTTCACGACAATCTCGATTTGATTCCAGTCCTGTGCCTTGTACTTTTTCAAGTTCTTGTATGGGCCAGCCATCAGATAGTCCCGACACTGAAGCTGTGGCCGGCGGATAAAGATGCCGCTGTCGGCGTTGACACTGGCGCGGAATTCGAGTTTGAGCACAAAGTCTTTCGGGAACTCCTCGATGGTGTAGAGCTGCGCGATCAGGCGTTCTTTCCCCTTGGGGAAATTCACGGTGAGAATTCCATCCTTCGCGGAGTAACGTCCCGCATCGCTTGACTTCGTCATGCCGTCGAATTTCTCGACGATCTCCGGGGTCTTCGTCGATTTTGCGCTTGCCTTGGCTCGAAAGCACCAGCCGGTGAGATCCTTGCCATTGAACAGGCTCCGGAATCCCGGATCCGCCTGCCAATCGCCTGCATAAAGCGAACCGGCCAGGAAGAAGCCAACAGCGATGAATGGTAAGCTACGAAGTCGCATGATCTACGCCTGAAAAGGTGTCGCCTGCACGATCCGACCAGGCACGCGCGGCCGGACAACGGAAGGATTTCCTCTCATCGTATGCTGCGAATCCCATCGCGGAAACCAGCACTTCGTACCGCCGTCCTTCTGATGTGAGTAAAATCTCCTGGAGGTCAACCGCAACAAGAAGGAGATCTGCCATGTTTCGCTTAAGCATCGCATTCATCGCCGGGGCTTTTGTGATTGTCGGAATCACCCTGGCTCAACCCGGCGACCACGGCAAGTCCAACGTAAAGGTGCTGTCGGTCGCTGATGTCGCCGAGAAGATTGATGGCAAAAAGGCCAAAGCCACGACTGTCGAAGTGACTCTGAAACCGGGACAGTCCAGCGCTCCGCATCGACATCCCGGTCCGGTCTTCGGCTATGTCCTCGAGGGCCAGTATGACTGGGCAATCAACGACAACCCCGTGAAAACGCTCAAAGCTGGAGATACCTTCTACGAGCCAACCAACTGCCTGCATCGAGTCTCGAAGAACTCCAGCGACAAGACCACAGCGCGGGTGCTGGCCGTCGTGCTGCATCCTGCGGATATCAGAGATATCGTGATTCCGGAGAAGAAACACTAAATATTCGTGCGTGATTCGGCAGCAGACGCCAATTTTCGGATGTTCCGTTGGGATACAAGGAGGAGTGAAATTCCACGATTCAGTCACTTCTCCTTGTATCCCAAC
>DASRSQ010000579.1:0-1587 GCA_035656475.1 Gemmataceae bacterium
TTGCCCGCCAGGTGCCACTGGGCAAGATCGGCGAGCCGGACGACATCGCCTATGCCATCCTTTATCTGGCCTCCGACGAATCCAAATTCGTCACCGGCGCGGAATTGAAAGTGGATGGTGGAATTTCCGCAATGTAGCGGAAACCTGTTTGGTTCCGGCAGAAGTTTCGCGTAGCTGGCAATTCCTGCCGGATTTGTCGCGAGAGTGTATCAGGTAAGGTTTCGCTAACTTCGTTTTTCGCGAGCGTCTGTCTGCGGCGTGCGGCACGCGGAGTGCTTCGTGTTCGGATACCGCGCGCGGGATGGTCCCGCACGCGGCTTCAACGAAGGAGACCCTCATGTCGATCGGCGGCATAGGGACGTCGCAAGCGACCAACCCGCTTCTGGCGTCCCTTTTCGCACGGCTGGACAATACCAGTGCGTCGGCGTCACCAACCGAGCCTGACGACACCGCTTTCACTCCGGATAGCGCCTCTCAGCCCTGTAATGCTCTCTCAGGCAGCCCCACTGCCCAGGTGAGCGATATGGTCTTGGGCGTGCTCGTCGGGATGCAGCAGATGTCGGACGGCAGCAGCAGCACCGCTACCACCACCTCCTCCGGCAGTTCGCCGCTGGATCAGGTGTTTTCCGCCATGGACACCAATGGCGACGGGACGGTCTCGCAGTCCGAGATGGAAACCTATCTCGAACAGCAAGGCGCGACCCAGGGCCAGGCCGATGCCATGTACGCTTCGCTCGATCAGAGCGGGTCGAACGGGATCAGCGAAAGCCAGATGCAGAGTGCTCTCCAGCAGGGCGGGCAAGTGCATCATGGCGGCGGGCATCATCATCACCATGGTGTGTCGGGATCGTCCTCGGGCAGTGCCGCCGATGCCCTGGAACAGGCCATGGATTCCAATGGGAACGGCAGCGTGGATGAGACGGAGTTTTCCGATTTCCTCACGCAGAACGGCGGTACCGCGGCCGAAGCCGAACAGGATTTCACCGACCTCAACACGTCCGGTTCGGGTGCGTTGAGCACGGCGGATTTCGCCTCGGCAATCCAGCAATATCAGTCGAACATGAGCAACGGGCCGTCTCCGATGCTCAGTCTGATCGACACGCTGGCGCAGAACGCCGGTTCGACACAGGCGGTTGCTTAAGGTTCGAGGAAATTATCTCGAAATCCGCATGGCGACCTGGGCGAGCAGAACGCGCGCCCCTTTCTTTTTCAGCGCACGGTCGGTCAGGTGCTGCAAGCGGTCGGAGATGGTGTTCACGTCCGGTTGCTGCCATGGGCGCACGGCGGTTGCTGTGAACGACAAAATGTTGCGCACATAGGCGTCGCGCAACACGGGCAGGCCGCGCGTGGCCTCGTCGCGCAATTCGTCGTTGGGGATGTCGAGGCCGAAATGGACCATCAGCATCCCGCACGGCTTACCGGCATCCACGATGGTGGCGTAGATAGGCTCGAACGCGACATAGCTTTCGGACTGGGTGACCTTGTGCTTGGGCGCAGCTCCGTCGTCCTCGGCCAGCGCCGGGCTGGCGAGAAAGGCGGCAAGGAGAACGGTCAGGGGAACCCGCATCCGGCGGTTTTAAGGCCCCG
>DASRSQ010000580.1:0-22210 GCA_035656475.1 Gemmataceae bacterium
AATACGGCAACATGGCAAGCTCCCGTCCATGAGAACGCGTGAGTCGAAAAACTCCGGTTTTTTCGGCCAGCTGAGCTTACCATAACCGACCCTGAATCGGGAAGTTATTGTTCTGAACGTTCCTTAGCGTACTGAGTCGCCTCCGACGCGCGACGCCCTGCAAAACAGTACGTGCGCTAAACCGCCGAGCGGACGAGGACGACGCTTGCCTGCTCTTCAAGAAACTCGCGAGCTTTTTTACAATAGGCTCATGTTACTCATGAGTTGCGATCAACTGTCACGTGGCTTCGATGCGGAGCCGCTCTTTCAGGAACTGGGATTCGAACTCTATTCCGGCCAGCGCGTCGGACTCGTCGGACCCAACGGCGTCGGCAAGACGACGCTGATGCGCATCCTCGCCGGCCTCGACCAGCCCGACACCGGCGCCGTCCGCCTGCACGCCGGCGCCCGCATTTCGCTGCTCCGTCAGCAACCCGACTTCGCGCCGGGCCGCACGCTGTTCGAGGAAGCACGCACCGCCCTGCAGCAGCTCGTCGCTGCCCATGACGATCTCGTCAAGACCGCCGATGCGCTCGCGCATGCCACCGATGACGGCGAGAAGAAGACGCTTGCGGAGCGCTACGATCGGCTCAACGAGATGCTTCGCTTCCACGACGCGTACAACGTCGATCACCACGTCGAGTCCGTCCTCGACGGCCTCGGCTTCCGCAAGGACGATTACGACCGCTCCATCGACACGTTCTCCGGTGGCCAGCAGAGCCGACTGATGCTCGCCAAATTGCTGCTGGCGGCACCCGATGTCATGTTGCTCGATGAGCCGTCGAACCATCTGGACATCAATGCCACACGCTGGCTCGAAGATTATCTCATCAAGCAGCCCGAGGCGATGCTGATCGTCAGCCACGACCGCTACTTCCTCAACAAGGTCGTGACCAAGGTCTTCGAAATGAGCGCCCAGAGCATCCAGAGCTATCCGGGCAACTACGAAGCCTACTGGCGGCTACGCCGCGAACGTTACGAGCAGCAGGTCAAGGCCTACGAGGCGCAGAAGGAATACATCGAAAAGCAAGAAGAGTACATTCGCCGGGTGCATTACGGGCAGTTGCACAAGCAAGCCGCGTCGCGTCAGAAACAGCTCGACAAGATCGAACGCGTCGCCCGGCCCGTGTGGATCGATTCGCCTCGCATGCACTTCGGCGAGGTTCGCCGCACGGGCGATATTGTTCTCGATGTCGAGAACCTGTCAAAGGCGTACGACCGGCCGCTCTTCAGCGATCTCACCTTCATGCTCAAACGCGGCCAGCGCCTCGGCATCATGGGGCCCAACGGCTGCGGCAAGACGACGCTCCTCAAGTGCCTGCTCGGCCTCGAAAAGCCCGATCGCGGCACCGTCACGCGCGGCCATCTTGTCGAATTCGGCTACTACGATCAACACCTCAAGGAGCTCGACGGCGCGAAGACCGTCATCCGCGCCGTCTGGCCGCACGAGGACGCCGACGCCAGCGAACAGATGATGCGCGATCTTCTTGGCCGTTTCGGCCTCGTCGGCGATCAGGTCTATCAAAGCGTCAACAAGCTCTCCGGCGGCGAACGCAGCCGGGCGGCCCTCGCAAAGCTGGTCGCCGAAGGCGTCAACGTCCTGATCCTCGATGAGCCGACGAACCACCTCGATCTCTGGGCCTGCGACGCGCTCGAAGGCGCGTTGCTCGACTTCGACGGCACCGCGATCGTCGTCAGCCACGACCGCTACTTCCTCAATCGCGTCGTTGACCTGCTGCTCGTCTTCGAAGGGGACGGCAAGGTCCAGATCATCTACGGCAACTACGACACCTATGAGCGGATGCGCCTCTTGCAGGAGCCCGTCAAGTCGGCGAAGCCGAAGGATGAGGCGAAAGCGGAGCGTGAGGAAGCCCGCGCCGCCGCCAAACCCGCGAAGCGCAAACGCAAGTATCCGTATCGCAAGGTCGAGGATCTCGAAGCCGAGATCGCCGCGGAGGAGACACGTCTGAAGGACCTGGAGGCGACGCTGGCATCGCCGGACCTCTATCGCCTCGGCGGCAAGGTGCAAGAAACGACCCAGGCGTTCGAGGATGCCAAAGTCAAGTTGAAACAACTCTACGATCACTGGGAAGAAGCGGTCGAGTTGAATGGCTGAGCCAGCATGGCGCAAGAAAGGTAATTTCATAACGCACTTGCCTTCCGCGATTGGCAAAACCTGATGATCGCCCGCTGAGTG
The DNA here is from genome assembly GCA_035656475.1 of Gemmataceae bacterium. Taxonomy (GTDB): domain Bacteria; phylum Planctomycetota; class Planctomycetia; order Gemmatales; family Gemmataceae; genus SIAQ01. The sequence continues at coordinate 2,237 of DASRSQ010000580.1, forward strand.
TTACTTCCACAAAAAAAGCGCGAACCTTTGGCGCAATACCTTCGTCTATTCAGCGTCCATTCATCAAGGAACCAAACATGAAACGCCAGGCATTAGCTCTTGAACGTTTGCCTGAACTGCGGTTGCTCGATGCGCAACCGTATCCGCTCAGGATTTGACATCTGCGTGCCAGGCGATCCCATCGCAGGGGCCAGGTGTCTTCCAAGATGCCTGGCCCCTGATGTTTTTTGGCTCGTTCGTCTATCGGCACAGGATCGCTGTTTTTCACACAGCAGAGACGGGTTCGACTCCCGTACGAGCTATTCAAGGACAAAGGACAAAGGAGACGAAGCCATGCGTAACGTGCTCAAACGTCGACCCCACCGCACGGGGTCGTGATCGTAACGGCAGCGGACCTGACTTTTAATCAGGGGGTGAGGGTTCGACTCCCTCCGACCCCATTCAAGGCAAAAGTAAAAAGGAAAAAGGCAAAAGTAAAAACCAAGAAATCGACCACTTTTTCCTTTTGCCTTTTTACTTTGCCTTGATTCCGGCCAGGTGCCCGATTGGAAAAGGGGGCGGTCTGTAAAACCGTCGTCTTTATGACTTAGTAGGTTCGATTCCTACTCTGGCCACTTTTGCCTTTTGCCTTTTTACTTTTGCCTTGTTTCGGAAGGTAGGATAGCGGCAATCCGCCAGCTTCGGGAGCTGGACAGCGTGGGTTCGAATCCCACTCTTCCGACTGTTTTTTCCGGTGTGGTGTAGTGGCAACACGCCTGGCTTTGAACCAGGAGTCGCTGGTTCGATTCCTTCCGCCGGAGCTGACGCTGACACCTGGATACGCCAACCGGCCGAGCGGCTTGGCTTAAACCCAAGCGTCTGTGGGTTCGAATCCCACTCCAGGTAATGCATAGGTGTTAGGGATTAGGGGTTAGAGGTCAGTCCAAATATGTCCTCGTGGAGCAGCCAGGAGTGCTCGTCTCCCTGTCACGGAGAAGGTCATGGGTTCAAATCCCATCGAGGACGCTCTCATCAAGGCAAAAGTCGAAAGGAAAAAGGCAAAAGTACAAACCGATCCGCGACAACCCCTTTTTCCTTTTACCTTTTTCCTTTTGCCTTGAACATGGCACGGTACGCCAACCGGCAGAGCGGCCAAGCTCAAACCTTGGTAGGTGTGGGTTCGAATCCCACCCGTGCTACTGACTTCCGAAACGGTCGAGTACGCAAATTCGGTAAAGCGGCCATCTTGAGAGGGTGGTGATTGTTTGTGGGTTCGACTCCCACCTCGACCACTGATTTCGGTATGAGAACATCTCCCTATCCCCTTCGGCTCTCCCGCCATCCGGAATGAAAAATCGCTGATAGCGAACTGCCAGGCAAGCTGCTAGAATTCAGTCGTATCGTGGCGACTTCCTCAAGTCTTGGCGGACACGTTCATGCGCCTCTTCCGTTGGGCATTGATCGCGATCCTCATCACTGTTTTCGGCGCGGCAATCTATCAGACGGCGGCCTGGTGGGGTGGCTGGGGCATGGGGAATGACTCCCAGGTCAAGCCGCTCGACGGTAACGATCAGGAGATCGCCTTCATCGAGCCGGCGACCAGCATCGACGAATGGGGCCGGCTGGTCACCTCCCTGCAGCTCACCGAGGTGAACTGGCCGCGGATCAATCCCGATCTGCCGGTCCTGAAGGTTTCGCTCGCGGACGCCTTTCCCGCCTTGAGCGCGGATGTTCCGGAGGTCGTCTTCTCCTTTGCCGGCAATCCTGCCCAGAAGCTGCGGCTGCGCTGGTACAAGATCACCGGCGAACACGACGCGGCAAGCTGGGTGCGCAAGCTGCGCGAACGCCGCCGCCAACCACTGGCCATCGTCGGCGGCGGCACGACCGGGCGCGCCATCAAGCTCGCCTATACCCTCAAGAAGGCCTACGGCGACGATCCCGAGCAACCGGCCCCGGCGCTCATCTTCACGACCGCCACCTCTGAAAAAACGACATCGGGAAAATCGCTTATCCATGTCTACGCAGGTCGAACGTTTCGCTTTTCCTTCACCAATGAAAGGATGGTCGAGGCGCTGCTGCAATTCGTCGAGCGCCGGCGAGTTCCCGAGGAAGATCGGAGCTGGGCACACAACCTCTGGGTCAACAAGAACAACGACAGTGCGACCCTCGCCGCCGTCGTTGCGGGCATGGCGGGGAGCGGCGACTATTGCCAGGCCTGGGTCGCCATGCAGACTTTTCCCTACTTGCAGCCCTATGCCATGCATGCGGTCACCTGGCAGGACGAGCGTTATTCGCAGGACATGACCGATCTTTTCGAGAAGAAGCTGAGCGAGCGCAGTCCGCTGGCGGAGTTCTTCCATGAGAACTCGATTCGTTATGGGGTTGGCGGGTTCTTCCATCCGTCGCCGCAGGAGCAGGACGCGGTCGGCATTTTTCTGGCCCGCCCCACGCCCGTGACGCCGCATTCGTTCCTGCTTTTGCCGACGCAGACCGTGCGCATGCGCCGCTTCCTCATCAATCTCCGCCAGCGCTCGCCGCAGGACGCTCGCAATCTCGTCATCCTCAACGGCGACGCGATCTCCTTTCACTCGGTCTATCGGGACCGCGATGTCACGTGGAACATCCTTGATCTGCCGTACTCGCTGATCTTCTTCACGCATCGCAATCCGATCGACCATTCGGCCGGCTTCGTGTGGACGAAAGGGGAAAATGGTAACGGCGGCAATTCGTTCCCGCCGCGCAGCACCACGGGCACACAGGATGTCCTGCTTTATCGCGACATTTTCGAGGCGCTACTGTATGCCGCCAGCGACAAGGGAACGATTCTCGGTGACCCCTTGCAGGTACGGCGTCGGCTACATGCGACGTGCTGGTACGAGCCGCCGCTGGGGAAGCCTGACCAGGAGGCGGCGCGCGTTTGCAATGCCGAGGTTCACGCGATCAAGGGGGAGCACTTGCCGTTGTTCGATGCGGACGGTGATCGCCGCAGCCATACCGGCGAGCACATCGTGTGGGTGAAGCCAAACTTCACGGGAGACCGCGTCGATTTGACGGGAAAGATCAGCGTCTGGTCGATGCTGCCGGCGCGGGTCGGCGGCGGCTGGGCGTTGCTGGAGGCGCACGACGCCGTCTATAACCAGTTGCGTCTGGAGGACCAGACGCCGTGAGTACTCCGACATCATGGTGGCGCCGCTTGCCACAGGCCTGGCCGATGCTCGCGCCGATACTGCTCGTGGGCCTGGTCCTCTACTTCCTGCGCGAGCCGCTGACCTACTGGCGCTCCGGCGAGACGCTCTATGACGAGCAGGCGATTCAGGAATGGATCCGCGAGGCGCGCGTCGGCTCCGCCAGCCTGCCCGAGATGCTCAAGGACTTCCTCGAGAAGTCAGCGAAAACCTCGAGCGACCTGCGTGATGCGACGCCAGCGCAGGCGGCGTCGATTCGCTTCGAACATGGGCAGCGCCGCGAAGAGATCAAGCAGTTTCTGGCCGCGCTCTGCATTCCGCCGACCAAGATCTATGCCGGCCAGTTGCCGTTGTTCCCCATCATCTATCGTCTTGAGGTGCGCTTCGATGACGACCTCAAACGGCAGTTTGATGCGTCGCTCAACTTCAGCCCGATCGTCTGGGATTCGGAAAGTCCCCGGCATCCGCATCAATATCGCGAGCTCGCCGGCTATCAGGTGTCGCGCGACGAAGGCGCCAAGATCTACGTTCAGTACCAGCTTCATGCCTACCTGCAGAAGCAATACAACGAGCGCGAAGACGACGCTCGCCGTCGGCTGATCAACCTGTGGGTGCTCGTGTTCGCGTTCATCGCCCTGTTCTGGATGCTGCTGATGCAGCGCCGGCAGGATGCCCGCGAGCGCCAGCGCATGCTGACCGAACAGCAGATCCAGGAATCTCGGCAAAAGCATCTCGAGGAAGAGCTGCGGCGCCAGGAAGCCGAACGCCGGCAGGAGGAAGCCGAACGCCGCCAGCTTCAGGAGGAGCTGCGCCGCCAGGAAGCCGAGCGCGAAAAGCAGGAGGCCGAACGGCATGCCCTGGAACTCAGATCGCAGATGTTCCACTCGATCGGCATCATGGCGAAGTCGTACGCCCACAACATCAAGAACCTGCTCGTCCGGCCGAACGACCTCTTGCGCCGCTGCATGGAGGACCAGCCCAGCAGTCAGGACAAGTCGCGCATGCTCCAGGAAATCCAGCAAACGCTCGGCACCGTCACCGAACGATTGCAAGAGATCTTGCAGACCGTGCAGCGCGATCCGCACAAGTTCGAACGCGTCCGCATCGATCTCAACGCGCTTGCCCGGGAGCTACACCAGACCTGGGCCGAGCAAGCCGAGAGCAAGTGGAAGATGATCGTGGAACTCGACCTTTATCATGGTCAGCAAGCTTTCGGCTCCCCTCTCCCTCTGGGAGAGCGGCCGGGGGTGAGGGCCGAGCTTTCAGGGACTGGCAAAAACAATCAGAACCCCCTCCCAATTCCGCCATTACCCCCAACCCCTCTCCCAGGAGGAGAGGGGGGCCTGCCGCCGTTGTATGTCAGCGGCGATCGCTCGCATTTGCAGCAGATGCTCGAGAATTTCCTGTTCAACGCCCGCGATGCAATCTCCGAGATGCGCAATCATCTCCGCAAGCAGGCCCGGCCCGATGGCGCGCTCGGCCATGGCGCGCTGGATGAGACGCGTCGCCAGGCCCTGATCGCGGCGGCGGGCTGGAAGGGACGCGTCGTCATTCGCACGACCGTGGTCGGTGGACAGCCGGTCATCGAGGTCGCGGACAACGGCATCGGCATGACGCAGGAGACGCGCGACCATTGCACAGAGGCGCATTTCTCGACCAAGCGCAACAACGCCCTCTACGCCGGCCTGAGCGCCGGCATGGGCCTGGGTTTGTCGTTCGTGCAGATGATCCTCGAACACCACGAGGCAACGCTCGAAATCGAATCGGAGCCGCTCAAGGGCGCCCGCTTCCGCGTACGCTTCCCAGCGTGAGGATGTTGAGATGCTGCAATTCGAATGTCCCTCGTGCCAGAATCTGTGCCAGGCAGTGACCGACTTTGCCGGCAAGCTCGTGATCTGTCCGCAGTGTGGCCAAAGCGTGCCGATACCGCGCGATGCGGCGGCGATCACCGCTGAGCCACCGGCGCTGCCGCGGCCGGTGGATGCGGACGATGTGCTGCGCGGCCGGTCGATCATGAAGGATGGCGGGGCCGGGCGCGTCTGGGTTCGCCATGGCGTCCATGTGCTCGTCGTCCTCGCGATCATTGGAATATTGATTGCGTTGCTGGTGCCGTCTGTCCGTCGAGTACGGGAGCCGGCAGCTCGCACGCACTCCATCAACAATCTCAAGCAGATCGGCCTTGCCATTCATGGCTTTCACGACGTGAAAAAACGACTGCCGTTCAACGGCGCCGACGGCGTCGATTACTCCAAAGCAGCCATTGCCAAAGATTTCACCAGCGGAAGCTGGATGTTTCAGATTCTTCCGTTTATCGAACAGGGCCCTGCCTTCGAAAAAGTCGATCGGAAGGCGGTCATGCCGGCATTTCATTGTCCTGGGCGAAGTCGACCCTTGTTGGAGAAATCCAACGGCGGCGGGGCGTGGAGCGACTACTTCTACAACAACTACATCAACGATCCGATGCGAGCCGCCGATCCTGCCGCGCCCGACATGCGTACCACCCTCATGGATATCACCGACGGCACCAGCCACACCATCCTTGTCGGTCACGGCAGCATCGACAAGCGACAATACACATCGGAGGCCGATGTCACCCTCTGCAGCAACATCTTCACCGGCGGCACCGCGGGCACGATGCGCTCGGGCGACAACGGCCGCACGAACCCGACCGGCGTCACGCTGCAGCGCGATGCCGACGAGGCGCCGACCATCGGCAGCTGGGGCGGCCCATTTCCACAAGGGGCGCTGATGTGCCTGGCCGACGGCACCGTACGGATGTTTCCCTATGCGACAGAGAACTTCAGCGCCTTCCTGACGCCGACGGGCGGCGAGAATGTGATAATGCCTGACTGAGGGTCAGGGGGTCACACGTGTTGCGGACCGACACCGCGCTCGTCACCTTGTTGATTCCGACATGTGCCCGGAGGCGGGAAGGGGGGGCCGAGGTCGATTTCGTCCGCCGACTGTGGGTCGCGCTTCTTGTGCTCCGCGTTATCTCTGCGTGCGACGCGGCGATGCCGCGCAACGAGTCGCGCAGCATCTCGGCAGTGCGAACGGTTAGGGGCAAGCGTAACGCGGAGCCCTGCCAGCGCGACCCCACAGTCAGGGGATGAACTGCCTTCGGCCACGCTTCCCACCTCCGGGCACATATCGGAATCAGTAAAGTGACGGGCACGGTGTCGGCCCGCAACATCGATCTTCGAAGGAGAATCCCATGTTGCAGTTCGAATGCCCCTCGTGCCGCAAGCTATGCCAGGCGGTGACCGAGTTCGCGGGCAAGCTCGTCGTCTGCCCGCAGTGCGGCCAGAGCGTGCCGATACCGCGCGATGCTGCCGCGATCACCGCTGATCCGCCTGCGCCGCCACGGCCCGTGGATGCGGACGATGTGCTGCGCGGGCGATCGATCGTGAAGGAAGGCGATGCGTGGTGGATTCGGTTTCGCAATGGGATGCTGGTTTTGCTCGGATGTGCGGTGGTTCTCACCGCGGCGGCGCTCTGCATCATGCCGGTGGGGCGGACCCGGCCAATATCCGCCCGCACCGTATCAACGAATAATCTGAAGCAAATCGGCCTCGCGATACATTTTTTCCACGACACGCACAAGCGACTGCCGTTCAATGGATCGGACGCATCCCCGCCAGGCCTGAAGGAGAAGTACTCCAAGGAAGCAATTGGCGAAAACAAGCAGAGCGGTAGCTGGGCATTTCAGATTCTGCCGTTCATTGAGCAGGGACCGCTATTCGCCAAGATCGACCGTACCCACGCTGTCCACGTATTCCTATGTCCAATACGTGGCCGACCGGGCGTCGAGAAAAGCAACGGTGGCGGTGCCTGGAGCGATTACTTCCTCAACACCTACATCAACGACCCGATGCGTGCTGCCGATCCGGCGGCGCCCGATATGCGCCGCAAACTCGACGACGTTACCGATGGCATCAGCTTCACGGTCATCGTCGGGCAGGGCAACATCGACACCCGCCAGTACACGTCAGAGAGCGACGTCACGGGGTGCAGCAACATCTTCCGTGGCGGCACCGCCGGCACCATGCGCGCCGGCGACAACGGCCGCACCAACCCGACCGGCGTCACGCTGCAGCGCGATTCCGCCGAGGCGCCGACAATCGGCAGCTGGGGCGGGCCGTTTCAGTCCGGCGCCTTGATGTGCATGGCGGATGCGAGCGTACAGATGTTTCCCTATGCGACGGCAAACTTCAGCGCCTTCCTCACGCCGGCGGGAGGCGAGAACGTGGCGTTTCCGCAGTGAAATAAAGCATGAAGCCGGAAGGATGAAAGCGCTTTTTTTTTTTCTCCTTCCGCCTTCATCCTTCCATTATCCCGGCCCGTGCCCGTAGATATGCTGGATCGGCGTCCTGTGGCCCCACGCGATCTGGTCGCGCGTCAGGTTGAAAACGCCAGCGATCCTGTCGCGCTCGTCGGGGCTCGGCGTCCAGCGGCCCAGGACGATGGCCAGCACGCGCGTTTCCTCCACGCCGGACCGCTCGGCGAGCTGCTTCACATCAATCTTGTGTTCCACGCACAGGGCGTCCACATTCTGTTGTTCCATGATCACGGACTCCTGCCAAATTGCGGCCCATGGCCGTGGATGTGCTCGACGCTCGCCCGGTGCCCCCACGCAATGTCGTCGCGCGTCACGCCGAAGACGCCGGCAACCTTGTCGCGCTCGCTCGGGCTGGGCGTCCAGCGTCCCTCGACGATGGCGACGACGCGATCCACGTCGAGCCGGGCTTTCGCGGCGAGGCCGGCATTGTCGATGCCATGCTCGTTACAGAGTTCCGCCACGCTCTTCTGCATGATCGTGACTCCCGCGGGCATTTTCCGTCATTATATCTGTCGGCACTCTTTGTGAACAACGCATTCCGTGCTGGCGGCGGCGAATGAATGTGGTATGATACCGGGCACGCAATCACAGGGGGGATGCATGCAAACCTATCGATGCACCGGGCCGCGCGTGTCGCGCAGGCAGATGCTGCAGATCGGCGGCGCCGGACTTCTTGGCCTCGGCTTGCCCGGACTGTTGCGAGCCCGCGCGAACGCCGGCGAACTGTCGGCGACGGCGGATCATCTCATCGTCATCTTCCTGAACGGCGGCCCCAGCCATCTCGACATGTGGGACATGAAACCCAATGCCCCCGTCGAGATTCGCGGCGAATTTCAACCGATCGCGACCAGCGTGCCCGGCGTGCAGTTCTCCGAGCACCTACATCGACTGGCCCAGCACGCCCATCAGTGCACCATCGTGCGTTCGATGCATCACGGCGTCAACAACGCCCATGCTGCCGCGGTCTACGCGGGCCTGACCGGGCATGATCGCGGCGAGATTGGCGGCGGGGCACGACCGACGGATCATCCCGCCCTTGGCTCGGTCGCGGGGCTGGTGCGGCCGGTGCCGAGCGGCGTCGTGCCGTATGTGTCGTTGCCGTTCATCACGAAGGAAGGGGCCGGCGGGCCGCCGCAACCGGGCTTCACCGGCGGCTGGCTCGGTCGCAACGGCGATCCGCTGTTCGTGCTGCGCGATCCGAATAGCCCGACGTTCGACATGCCCGAGCTTGGCCTGGGCGCGGACATGAATCGATTGCGCCTCGGAAATCGGCGCGGCTTGACCGCAACGCTCGGCTCCCCCGGCGCGAGTCGCGCCTTGCAGGACATGGACGATTTCCAGGCCCGCGCGTTCGACCTGCTGACGTCGCCGGCAACACAGCGTGCGTTCCAGATCCAGGGCGAGCCGGCGAGCCTACGCGAACGCTATGGTCGAAATATTTACGGTCAAAGCGTGCTGCTGGCGCGACGCCTGATCGAGGCCGGCACGCGCGTCGTCACGCTGTCGTGGGCGCCGGATGCCAATGCCACCTGGGACACGCATGGCAACAACTTCACCAAGCTGAAGAACGAACTGCTCCCCGCGCTCGATCGGGCCGTCAGCAGTCTGCTCGGCGATCTCGACGCGCGCGGCATGCTGTCGCGCACACTGGTCGCCGTCATGGGCGAGTTCGGCCGCACGCCACGCATCAACGGCAGCGGCGGGGGACGCGATCACTGGAACTTCTGCTATTCGCTGATGCTCGCCGGCGGCGGCATCAAGGCCGGCTACATCCACGGCGCCAGCGACCGCATCGGCGCTCGCCCCAGCCTGAACCCGGTCACTCCTGCCGACATCATCGCCACGATCTATCGCTGCCTCGGCATTCCCGCCGACCTCGAGCTGCGTGACCGCCTCAATCGGCCGTTCGCGCTGGTGCCGTGGGGGAATGTGGTTGAGGAGTTGCTGGCAAGTCGTAGCTGATTTCCTCTCGCCGCCCTCGTTTCCAAACGGAGTTTGGCAACGACAGGCTTCCAGCCGCGTCCGAACGAAAAAAGCCTGAAGCGTCGACGCTTCAGGCTCGAATTGATTTGCTCAACCGATTACTGACGATTGGCGCCAATCACTCGCTGCCAGGCGGCGGCGTTCGGGGCGGCGTCCTGGCCGGTCAGCTGACGCAGCACCTCCAGGGCGGCCTGGTGATTGGCCGACACGAAGTCGGCGGCGCGGGCTTTGACGGCTTCCTGCAGCATCGCCAACTCTTTGCCCTCGACGATGCGCGCGCGGACCAGGAAATCGAAACGCTGCATCTCCGGCCACGGAGCGGCGTTCGCCACCGGCATCATCACCGAGAAGTCTTGCCGCAAGTAGGTCGTGTCGGCTCGCACCATCGGCTCGCCCAGCGACTGGGCCGAACCATAGGCGTCCTTCGGCGACGACGGGAACGGCGAACCGGGGATCGGGATCACGCCCGGCACTTCATCGGTGCTCCCCGTGCCGCTCGGCGGATGGCACAAGAGGCAGTTGCGATGATGATTGATCCGGACCACCTCGTTGACCACGCACACGTCCCTGCCGTCCACCTTTGCGGGAACGGGATCGCCTGGGGCCGCTTCATCGAGGTACGCAGCCAGCTGGGGCAGCAGGTCCTTGCGACCAAGAGCCAGCATCACCTGAGCCGCCTGGCGGGCCACCTTCGGCAGCGGGTAGCGCAGCCCACGCAGTAGCACGTCGTCATAGTCTGCATTCGGCCGATCCTTGAGCGCCGCGACGGCAGCGTAGCGGACGTCGGCGTCCGTGTCGAAAACCGCGGAGCGAGCGATGGCGCGGGTGGCTTCGGGACGGTTGGATTGCTTGAGCTTCGCCAGCAGTGTCGCACGCATGGTGCTGCGCTCGGGGGCGAGAATCTGCGTCAGGGCAGCGATCCCGTGATCGGTGTCGATGCCTTGTTGGCCAGTGCCGGACATGTAGGTAGCCCAGAACGGGGCATGCTGATGCTTATCGTCGGCACGGGAGGCATCGGCTTCCAGGCCGTCGCGCACGGCGCTGACGGAAGCCTGGAACGAGACCGCCTTCGCTTTATTCTGCCGGCAGGCGTCTCCCATGATGAACGGCATGCCGCGCAACTCGGGGCGACGATCCATGTTCGCCAGCACGAAGCGGTCTTGCCCCTGATTGTTCTCGTTGCGGATATTCGAGATCAGCTGGCTGATCTTCGATCTGGCCTGGTTCGGTCCGACGCCATGCGCAATCGGGTCGGCAACAGCAACTTCCGGTACCTTCGTCAGATCTCGGCCCGCCGGTGCATCCGGCTGATGCGCCTCGCGCTTCAGCGAATTACCCGCGCTCATCCCAACGCCAATCAGCACTATGATGACCGCCACCAGACCGCCCCCCACGGCGGCATACGTGAGAAACATCGGCGACAGCGTCCGCGACGTCACGGGCACTTCGTAACGAAATGCCGTCCCGTACGAGGTGATGCCGAACTCGACGTTGCAGGTCGAACAGCGCGTGACTCGCACCGCCATCGATCGTTCTTTGAGAGGCAAATTTGCACACGAAACGCAGCGAGAATTGGACATGACACACCCCTGGAACGTGGGTGGAGAATCGAACCGCCCTATTCTACTCCACTATTGTTACCGTGCATAGGGGTAAAAGGCAACAATAAAATAGTATATACTAACTTATTTCGCTTCGTGTTGGGGACAATTCAAACCAGTTCTCTGTCGCTGCAGCATTTAGCCACAGAGGGCACAGAGGATACAGAGGGGGAATAGAGAAAAACACGGTGAGCGAGTTCGGATGTGCCGCTGAGCCTGACACTCTATCGACCAATAATCATCACCGTTTCTTGATTTATCGCGTTTTCTCTCAGTGCCCTCTGTGTCCTTGTGGCTGGATCCCGCAGTGACTCGAAGTCCACATTCGCATCGTCCTCGGGCGCTCGCTCACTTCGGGGCATACTTGACGGCGGTGATGTTCGGCGGCGTTTCCGCCTCAGGACGCGCGAGCCAGCGAGCCGGGGGGTGCCAGCCGTCGGCGAGCGTGAAGTGCGTGTTGAGGTATACGTTCTTCGATTTGTCGAAGAACATGTCTTCCGGATACGTGGCCGACGGTCGCGTGGTCTCCTTCGGTAGCACGCCGACGTGGACGCAAGATTCCATCACCAGTTCCGCGCAGAAGTAGCGGCCGCGCTCGCCATTCGGGCCGCCCATGAAGTAGGTGCGCAGCGGGCCGCGCGTGCGGAACGGCGTCATCTGACGCAGCATGCGCCGCACCGCGAACGGCTTGTCCTTCTGCGCGAACGCCCATGCGGTTAGCTGCTCGGATTGCTCCTTCTTCAGCGGTGTCTTGCGGGCCCGGATCCAGCATTTCTCCATGCGTTCCTGATGATGATTGAGGTCGTAGTAGAGATCGAGGATCTCGATCTTGATGCCGTTGAACGGCCCGCCCTCGAGGATCGCGGGTTTGCCGTCGGGCAGCGCGATGACGATACCCGAATGGTTCGGCTGACCACTCCAGGCAAGTCGATGTCCCGCGTTGATGATCCAGGAACGATCGGTGGACATGTAGATGTCGCCGGGCTGAGGCACATATGGCTTCAGCGGGCCCCGAATGTCGTCATCCAGGGCGTAGGCCGGCGCGCACAGGTAGCCGGCGTCGTACTTGCCCTTTTCGGTCTGCGCCAACAGCGAGCACAGGGCGAAGGCTGCAAGGGTTACGTTCATGCTTGTTCCTGGTACATATTGCAGGGCGTGTGCGGAAATAGATCACCCATTACATCAGCAAAATAAGCCCGGCAATCTTGGCATTCCTGGCATGACTGGGCGATTTGGTGCGGAAACTGAGTTGAGTTTTCAGCCTGGCGAATTCTCGGTGTTGCCGATGGTATGCGGGATGTGGTCCACGCTCCCATGGCGACTTCCACGACGCTGGGTATCATACTCTTGCCTCTCCACCATCATCACTTCACGGAGAATTGCAATGGCAACGATCAATGCATGGGTCGCCCCGGCCGCCAGGAGCAAGCTCGCCCGTCAGAATGTTGATCTCGGACCGCTGGGGGCCGAGGAGGTGGAGGTGCAGGTCGAGCACTGCGGCCTGTGTCATTCGGATTTATCGATGCGCGACAACGAATGGGGCTTCGCGCAGTACCCGGCGATCCTTGGCCATGAGGCCGTCGGCCGCGTGGTCGCGCTCGGCTCGGCCGCCAAGGGGCTCGCGGTCGGCCAGCGCGTCGGCATTGGCTGGACCGCCGCAAGCTGCATGCATTGCCGGCAATGCCTGTCGGGCGCTCAACATCTTTGTTCGCAGGCCACGCTCACCATCGCCGGGCACAAAGGCGCATTTGCGAGTCGCGTCCGCGCCCACTGGGCGTGGGCCATCCCGCTTCCCGAAAAGATCAAAGTCGCCGAGACCGGCCCGCTCCTCTGCGGCGGCATCACCGTCTTCAATCCGCTCGTCATGTACGCCAAACCAACCAGCCGCGTCGGCGTCGTCGGCATCGGCGGCCTCGGGCACATGGCCGTCAAGTTCGCCGCCGCCTATGGCTGCGACGTCACTGCGTTCACGTCCAGCGAAAGCAAGTTCGACGAGGCCCGCGGCTTCGGCGCCAATCACGTGGTCTCGAGCCGCGACTCGGCTGCCATCAACAAGCTGGCCGGCACGTTCGACCTATTGATCGTGACCGTGAATGTGCCGCTCGACTGGGACGCGCTCGTCGGCTCGCTCGCGCCGAATGGCCGGATGCACGTCGTCGGCGCCGTCGGCCAGCCAATTCCGGTGCCGATCTTCAAGTTGTTGATCGGACAGCGGAGCGTCTCCAGTTCGCCGTCCGGCCCTCCCGTCGCGATTGCCACGATGCTCGACTTCGCCGCCCGGCACGACATCACGCCGCAGACCGAGCATTTTCCGATGAGCAAGATCAACGAGGCATTCGATCGATTGGAAGCAGGCAAAGCCAGGTACCGCATTGTCCTCGACGTGGACTTTTGACTTGCATTCTCGTTTCCGCACACTGCGATTGCTGCCGGGCGTGCGAGAATTGTCTTGAGATGACGTTAAGGCAAGATCAGAGAAGCGATCGATTCCGAGCCGCGCACGTCAGTAAGCGGGCTGGATCACGGCAAGCGATTCGATGAATGCTGACCGCTTATTGACGTGCGCGGCACCGCAGGAGCGGTGGAGCCAGTGGGTTCCTACGCACACCGTGGGAACGAGGAGAAGGATGTTGTTCATCCTACATCCTTCCGCCTTCATCCTTTCTTGTATCCCTTCGGATGCGCCTTGTGCCAGTTCCACGCGCTCTCGACGATGGACTTGATGTCGTTGAAGCGAGGCTTCCAGCCCAACTCCTTTTGGATTTTGTCCGACGACGCGACCAGCACCGGCGGGTCGCCTTCGCGCCGCCCGCCTTCCTTGATCGGCACCTTCTTGCCGGTCACCGCTTCCACCGCGGCAATCACCTCGCGCACGCTGTAACCGCGGCCGATGCCGAGGTTGTAATGCATCTGCTGGCCCGGCTGCAACTTTTCGAGCGCGAGCAGATGCGCGTCGGCCAGGTCATCGACATGGATGTAATCCCGGATGCAGGTGCCGTCCGGCGTCGGGTAGTCGGTGCCGAAGATCTCGATATGCGGCCGTTGGCCGAGCACCGCCTGGATGATGAGCGGAATCAGGTGCGTCTCGGGCGTGTGGTCCTCGCCGATCGAGCCGTCGGCCGCGGCGCCGGAGGCATTGAAATAGCGCAATGCCGCGAAACCCCACTGGTAAGCGTGCGAGTAATCCGCCAGCACGCGCTCGACCGTCAGCTTGCTGGCCCCATACGGATTGATCGGCTTCTGCGGCGTCGTCTCCGTGATCGGCATCTCGTCGGGGGTGCCGAACGTGGCCGCGGTGCTGGAGAAGACGAAGCGTTTGACATTGTGCCGACGCAGGCATTCGAACAGGTTGAGCGTGTTGACGACGTTGTTCTGCCAGTACTTGGCCGGATTCTGCACCGATTCGCCGACGTAGGTGTACGCCGCGAAATGGACGACCGCGTCGATGCGTTTCTCGACCAGCACCTGATCGATGCGATGCGTCTCGTTGAGATCGCCGACGATGAGCCGCTCCGCGGGCACGGCCTGGCGATGGCCGTAAACGAGGTTGTCATAGACCGTGACATCATGGCCGCGCGAGAGGAACAGCTTGACGGCATGCGAGCCGATGTAGCCTGCGCCGCCGGTAACGAGGATGTTCATTCAATTCGCTCCTCGCTCCCACGCTTTTGCATGGGAACGCACTTTCAATCGCTCCTCGTTCCCACGCTCTGCGTGGGAACGCACTTCTTCGCGACGCTCCTGCGTTGCGCACGTGACCGCGCGCAGCGGCGCCAATCGCCTTCAACCCGCCCTAATCGCGCCAGGACGTCAACACCTCAATCAGCCCAGGCAATCCTAGATAATTGCGTGCACTTGAATAGCGCCAGTGCTGCGCTTCATCGACGAAACCGCGCTTGACAGGATTCATGTGCAAGTAGTCCAGCTTCTGCAACATCATCTCATCGCTGAGAATCTGCTGCGGATGGGCTCCTTCCTGCCAGAGTTGGTAATCGCGATCAATCTTGTGGTGATTTTTCCAAAAACGCAATTGCTGAAGGATGGTCTCCACATTGCGTTCTGTCAAGTAATCGATCACACGTCTGGCAGTGTAGGATTTGAAATCGCCGATTTCTTTGGTGAGATTTGGGGAGGATGCGATCAGATGCAAGTGGTTCTCGAGAATCACGTAGCCATAGATTCGCAGTCGGTTTTCATTCTGCAGGAATCGCCACGAGTCGAGGATGATTTCTGTTGTCTCCGGGCGAGTGAAGACAGGCAGCCAACCGACGATGGTGCACGTCAAGAAGTGCGGCTGCTCTTGCTCGTAGATCCTGTAGCGGGTGCGCGTCACAGGGGCCTCCGCAGGAAAATACAATCGATGCGAGAGATACTGCGCGCAACGCAGGAGCGTCGCGAAGCAGTGCGTTCCCACGCGGAGCGTGGGAACGAGGAGGCTCGCTGCTAATTCGTGATGCCCTTCGTGATCCCCATGAACACGTCTTCCAGGTTGATCGCCTCCTCGCGCAGCATCTTGAGGCGGAAGCCATTGCGCAAGAGCGACTCGGCGATGAAGCTGCCGTCGGTGACGCCCTGCCGCAGCGTCACGAGGAGGAAATCGTCCTGGTCCTTGTGCTCGATCTCGTCGATGTTCGGGTCCTTTTCGAGGACGAGCTTTGCCTCGAGGTTGCGGCCTTCGCCGACGGCGACGTCGATGCGCGTGCGTTGACGCACCTTCTGGATGGCGGTTTGCACGTCGCCATCGAAGAGGAGTTTGCCGCGTTCGATGATGCCGATCTTGTTGCAGATGTCGGCGAGCTCGGGCAGGATATGGCTGGAGAGCATGATGGTCTTGCCCATGTTGCGCAGCTCCTTGATCAGGCCGCGCATCTCGATGCGGGCGCGCGGATCAAGGCCCGACGCCGGCTCGTCCAGCAGCAACACCTGCGGCTCATGCAAGAGCACGCGCGCCAGGCCGAGACGCTGCGTCATGCCGCGCGACAGGCTGGTGACGAGGGCGTCGCGCTTGTAGCCGAGGTCGACGAGTTCCAGTACCTGTTCGCACTTCTTGCGGCGCTCGGCCCCCTTGATGCGATAGGCAGCGGCGAAGAACTCGAGGTACTCGATGACCTTCATGTCATCGTATACGCCGAAGAAGTCGGGCATGTAGCCCATGACGCGGCGAATGTCCTTCGCGCCGTTGTAAATCGAGTAGCCGCACACGGTGGCCTCGCCCCATGTTGGCGTGAGGAGGGTGGCGAGGATGCGCATGGTCGTGGTCTTGCCGGCGCCGTTGGGGCCGATGAAGCCGTAGACATCGCCGCGATCGAGCTGCAAGCTCAGGCGGTCGAGGGCATAGAGATCGCCATACATCTTCGTAAGGTCGCGGGTTTCTAGCATTGGTCCCTCGGGGCAGTGTTTTCGAGTATTCGCGTGTGGTCTGGATTATGTCGGTTTGTATTTGCCTGGATCCAGGCGATTGCAAAGTTCCCGTAGAAGTCGAATGATCTCCTCTTGTTGCTTCAAGGACTCTTCGCCGATCTCAACACTGCGCCGTGAAAGGATGAGCCCCTCTTCCACCTGGCGAATCGCGTTGTTGGAATTGACGAGGCCTCGTCGCATCCCAATAAGTGTCCAGGCCAGGGCGCCGAATAGAGGAATCAGTAACAATACCAAGCAAAGCGCCAATCCAATTCCGAATGCGGCATCTTCTCGAGCTTGCATGTACTTCCTCATCGATCCGAAACCGAGTGACCGCTGTCATCGGGCGACGTTCATTCGTCCGCGGGGCGCACGGGCAGGATCACGCGAATGAAGGTATCCTGGTTGAGGATGCCGTCGAGGCCTGGGCGCGGTCGGCCGGAGTTGGGGAGGTCGCCAAGCCAGAGACGCGTGGGCAACGGGTTCGTGGCGTCGGAGGTGAGCGCCTCGGCGCTGCCGCTGACAAAACGCACCCGTGCGAACAGGATTGCCTCGCGGGTGCGCGGGTTGGTTTCGCCGAGCGGGGCCTTGTCCACGCGCCAGCCGAGATCGAGCGGCCGGAACAGATGATTGCGAACCACGTTGCTGACGTCGGTGCGCTCGTGGAATACCAGGTGCTTGATGGGGCCAATCGGCCGGAACTGGACGTTGCGCGCCTCGACCGCGGCGTCCGGGACATCGGTCATGTCGGCCCATTTTCTGTCCAGATCCTTGGCGCTGGTCTGCGTCAGCTCGAGCTTCTTCGGCTCCGAGCCGGCGCGGGCCGTCTTGAGACCGCCGGCGATGGGGTAGCAGCGCTGATCATAGACCAGCCAGACGTCGGTGAGGTCGACGCCGAGATGGTTATCGAGCTTGCCGCTGAGCTTGATCTGGCGGTTTTGCGGATCCTTGACATGGTAGTACAGGTCCGCATCGAACGGCGGCTTTGCGACGGGACGCTCCCACGACGCTGTGAACGCCTTGGTCGTCCACACCGGGATTGGCACGCCTTCTAGGCCGGAGGCGTCGTCGCGGTAGGCATATGGTCGGCGGAAGAAGCCGCCGGCGCCGCCGCCGCGTCCCATGTCGTGCGGGCCGCCGGACGGCCGGCCCAGCCAGCTCAGCAGGTCGACGCTCATCACTTCGTCGACGTCCCGACCTTCGTGCTTGACCTTTTTGACCTCTTCCCCCCAAAAGAGCGGGTTCGCCTCCATGCCGACGGTGTAGTTCTGGATGCGCGGGCTGAGGATGGTGAAGAAGCTGGCCCCGTAGGCGCGTACGGTCTTCGGCTTCCCCTTGGCATCGACGTCGGTGCGCATGTCGAAATCGATGAGGTCCACCTTGTTGATCTTGAGGTCGCGCCCCTTGAGGGCGTAGGCGGCGAAGTAGGCGATGACGCTGACCGCTAGCACGACGGCCGGGAATGTGATCCAGGTCCATTCGAGCCGTTTGAAGACGTACTTGAGCAGCACGAAATCGAGCGGGCCGACGACGAGGATGTAGAGAACGATGAACAGGGCGACATAGCCGAACTCGATGATGCGGACGTCGAATTCGTCGAGCTGATTGACGAGGTCGGTGGTGATATCGTTAGGGATGTCATGCCCGAAGCGGATGTTGCCTTGCTCCGCGACATTCGCCGGGGTCGTCGGCGCGAGTTTCTTAAGCGTATTCTCGAGGAACTCCTGTTTGCCTTTCCACTGGAAGAAGCTAGTGTCTTCGAGGGAGATGGCGATATAGGTGATTCTTCCTAACCCGTAGCGGACGTGGGCATAAAGCGGCACGGCGCCAGGCTTGTCGGTGTTGTAGCCGCCCGGCTCCCAGTCATTGGAGCGGACGCGCGGCGGTTCGAGGGGGGCGACGCGGATGGGCAGGACGAAACGCGGATCCTTGGGGTCCTTGTGGATAAACGGCTCGGCCTGGACATTGCCCCAGGTGGCGAGTCCGGCGAGATCGTCGAGCTTGATTGGCTTCTCGCCCGCGGGGGGCACGACCGGGATCGGCGGTTGCCAAACGGCGTTGCTGAGCAGAGCGGTGACAACGTCCTGGTTCGCCGGCGCGATCGGCACGACCAGGCGGCCGCCGCGCCGCACCCAGGTCGCAATTGCCGACAGGCGGTCGGGCTCGAGGTTGAGGTCGGTCAGGAACTTGCGATTCTCGGTCCCCAGGATCATCATGTCGATGCTGTTGTAGCCGAACCAGCGCTCGGGCAGACGTGGCACCTGGTTCTCGAAAACGGCATTGCGAAAGCTCGTCGTTTCGAATGGGCGCAGAATCTCGTCCTGGACCGGTTTTCCCTTCTCACGCTGTCGGTCGATGTTGCGCACCGCGCGGTGGACATCCGCCATGCGCGAACCGAGGGTGACATAGAGATGCTGATCGACTTGCAGGGTAAACGCCTGCTCCGTGCTGGGACGGCCGATACTTCGGTCGTTGATATAGAGGTTAACCGTGACCTGGTCCCTGAGGTTGCCTATGCGTCCGGTCTTGATGTAGCCGATGAAGGTGCGCGTTTTCATTGGTTCGACGTTGACAGGCACCGTGATCTCGGTGCCGACGTCTTCGCTATCTTCGGCGGTGATTTTGAGGTAGGGAGGGACAGTGCCCGGTTTGGGCATGACGCCGTCGGTGCCGCCGAAGATATCGACATAGATCGGCGTCCACAGGCCGACCTTGAAGGCGGTCTGGTCGTCATCACCGCCGAAGGTCTTGAAGCCGATCTGAATCTTCTTGACTTCCGGAGGCTGGAATTTCTTCTCTTGGGCGACGGCAAATGACGGAATAGACCACGCGGCAACCACGAGCAGAGCGACGAGCATTCGCATGGATATCCTGCTTTCCAGGCCCGCGAGGAGCGGGGGTCGTGCGTAGGTCAGGTTTTCCAGCCTGACGGAAGCCGGCAACGGACAGGATCGTCAGGCTGGAAAGCCTGACCTACGGGTATCAGGGTTTTTCCGTAACAGCGCACGCGCATGGCGTCTTGCCGCATCCCGGGCAGCCGGCGCCGTACTTGGCAGCGATGGCGGCCTCCAGGTCGACTCCCGCGATGTTCGCCAGCGTCGCCAGCCAGGCGAGCGCGTCGGCGAATTCGAGGGTCTTCTCTTCCTGCGAGCCGCTGCGCAGCGCCGTCGCCAGCTCGCCGACCTCCTGCATGAACCACATGAACGTCCCCTCGACGCCCCGGCTCGCATCCTTCGCGCCGTAAGTCTCGCGGATCAGCTTTTGCAGTTCGGGTAGCGTCATGTGCTTCCTTGCCGCTTGCGGCTTAGCGCTTGCTGAATGCGCCAGATCGCGATCCGGCGCTTTCGAGCGAGCGCTAAGCCGCAAGCGGCGGTCACAGGCCAAATATCGTCTTGAGCCGATTCGCCTGGTCTTTTTGATTCATCGCCGTCAGCGCGTCGACCAGGATCCGCTGGCACGTCGTGTCGGCGGCATCGATTTCGATTGC
>DASRSQ010000581.1:0-2088 GCA_035656475.1 Gemmataceae bacterium
GCAAGCGCGTCCGGCTAAAACAGGCAAGCCGAGCAAGATATAAGGGTGGCAGTTTATGGTCGGGAGAAACCGAACGCGACTATCAGGACAAATAATTCAACGGTGCGGGGATTAGTGCCGAAGAAAGAGAACGTGTAGGAATTTTTCGCGGAGGCTGCCTCGTGGCCGAGAACTCCAGCGACCTGGTAATTGAGACGTACAAGCTCACGAAGATCTACCAGAACCGCCAGATCGCGCTCAACGACGTGAATCTCAAGCTGGAACCCGGCTGCGTCCTCGGTCTGCTCGGACAGAACGGGGCCGGCAAGACCACCCTGCTGCGCCTCATCCTCGGCCTGCATTGCCCGACCGCCGGCTGGATCAAGGTTTTCGGCAAATACATGACGCCGAACTCGGCCCATCTGCGTTGCCGCATCGGCTACATCCCGACCAATCCGCAGTTCCCCAGGGGCATGACGCCGATCGTGTATCTCGATTACATGGCGCGGCTGTTCGGGTTGCCCGCCGAGGTGCGCAAGCCGCGTCTGGCGACGCTGATTCGCGCGGTCGATCTGTTGAGCGCATCGGGGGACCGCATCGAGAATTTCTCCAACGGCATGGTCGCTCGCCTCGCGGTGGCGACGAGCCTGATCAACGAGCCGGATTTGCTGATCTGGGACGAGCCAACGCTCGGCCTCGATCCGGAAGCGCGGCGCAGCATGCTCGAGCTGATCAAGACGCTGGCCCACGACAAGACGCTGATCATCGCGAGCCACAATCTCAGTGACATCGACGAGGTCTGCAATCACGCAGCGGTGCTGAGCCATGGGCATCTGATCTATTTCGGCTCGCTGCAGGACCTGAAGGGGCGCATGAAGCGCAATCACTACGAGTTCGATCTGGAAGGCGACCAGAAGTCGATCACGAAGGCGATGACCGCGCTCAAGAACATGACCGATTTCAAGGTCGTCAACCTTCGGCAACGCCGGCTCGAGCTGCGCATGGCTGAGGACATCAACAACACGAACGCGCTGGCCAACGTGTTCATGACGCTGGCGGACAACAAGGTCACCGTGATCAGCATTCGTTCGGTCGGCATGCAGACGGAAGCCGCGTTCCTCGATCTGGTCGAAGAGGAAGCCTCGCGCGGCTTTGCGCGGGCGTACAACAAAGCGGCCTAGCCGTTTAGCCCCGCCTCGTAGAGGCGGGCGGTCGCGTCGCCGCGCGACGATGTTGATGATTGACGGACGACACGTCCGCCCGCCTCTACGAGGCGGGGCTAAACGCGAGGAAAAGACATGGACGCCGTCACAACCCCCGCCGTGCCGCGTGTGCGGCTCAATCCGTTTCTGCCGTACTGGGCCGTCTTCCAGGCCGATCTCAAGGCCACGTTCAATAGCTGGCTCTATCGCGGCTGGGTTGTGCTGTCGGTCGGCGTCGTCATCGGATCGCTGCTCTACCACTACGGCGCCAAGCAAGTGTCCGGCATGATCCAGCAAGCGCCAGAAACCATCGGCGATGTCCTGCACTGGGTCGTCTACGGCGGCGTCACCCTCGTCATCGCACTCACCGCCGGCGCCATCTGCTCCGAACGCGGCAGCGTCGCCGACTCCATCCTCAGCCGTGGCATAAGCCGCCGGCAGTATTTCATGGGCAAATGGCACGCCCGCCTCACGCTCGTCCTCGCGACCTACTTCATCGAGAGCGTCGTCGCCATCGTCGGCGCCTACTACATGCTGCACAGCGAATCGCTGACGATCCACGGCTGCCTGGTCGCGATGATGATCGTCGCATCCATGCTGGTATTCGTGATCACCTACGCGGTCAGCGTAAGCGCGCTGTCGAGCAATACGCTGGTGAGCATCGCAGTGGTGTGGATGACGGTGTACGGCGGCGGGTTCCTGCTGGCGCAGCTGCCGAGTTCGGTGCCGTCGCCGGAGCGAGCATTGCAGAAGTTGCCGGACGTGATGAAGGGATTCTACGACTGGAACGCGATCAGCCGGACGATGCTGCTGAGCCTGGGCGTATCGATCGGTACCGCACTGGTCGGGATGTTCTGCTTCTCGCGCAAGGACGTGTGATCGCCGCTTGCGGCTTGGCGCTCGCCGT
>DASRSQ010000582.1:0-3972 GCA_035656475.1 Gemmataceae bacterium
AAGGCACATTTCGCCTGCTCGAGTTCGCCCCCGTTTTGGAGGGCCGAATGATGTTTTCCAAGTTGATTACACCGGTCGTTTTGAGCGGCGTCTTGTTGGTCGCCGGTCCAGCATTCGCGCAACACCGCGGTGGGCACAGGGCGCCCGCGGTTCATCGCGCTCCGGCTGTCCATCGGGCTCCAGCCGTCCATCGGACCGCTCCGGCGGTTCACCGCGCTCCCGCTGTGCACCGTGCTCCTGCCGTTCATCGAAGCGCGCTGGCAGTGCGTCACAATCCCGCATTGGTCCACCAGAGGGTCGCTCCGCGAACTACGGTGAATAGGCACGTCACCAACTATAACCGTGGCGCCGTCAACCGTGGGAATATCCAACACAGGAATTACTACCGCGGCAACCATCGAGGCTATTACCGCAACGGCCGGTATTGGCCAGGCTATTATGGCGGCTGGCCCTATTACTTTGGATATTCGCCCTACTCTGGCTACTCGCCGTTCTATTACTCCGGCTACTCACCGTATTATGGTTCATCGGGGTATTCGCCTTACGACTACTATGGGTACGGCTACCCCTACGCCGATTCCTATTACGCGCCAGCGGCCCCGCAAGCGACCATGGATGTTGGATACGTCCGTGTGTTGCTGCCGGATCCAGATGCCCAGATCTGGATCAATGGTCAGGCGATGACGCAGTCGGGCGTGGATCGAACGTTTACGACGCCGTTAATCTCGGCGCCAGTCACCTATCAGGTCCGCGCTGAATGGATGAGCTACAACCAAGTAATGAGCAATGAAAGGACCGTCACGATCTCACCAGGGGCGACGACGGTGGTGGATTTCACGGCAAGCTCGGGGTATTAGAAACGGAGAGATGTCTCTTTCCATGAGATGGGGGCCGGAGAAATCCGACCCCCATCGTGCTTACGACAACTTTTTTCTTGCAGTCCTTACCGGATCGGTTACGCTAACACCATCTCTCGCGGCGTCGGTTGGGCTCATCACCATCGCGACAATCATCAGGATCTCGGAGGTTTTCATGTATCGCCTCGCGCTTTCCGCTCTCTTTGTGCTCGGCTTGTTCGTCACTGGCACGACAGCCCAGTTCAAAGACAAGGATGTCAAAGATGGATTCAAGGGGGAGCCCAAAAAAACCGTATCGACTTATCCCAAGGTGAAAGCCCGGGCCGTAATTCCCGGAGAGGTCGACATCAACTTCCTCAACGGCAGCACTGTCCGCATGATCATCCAGTCGGAAAAGCTGGAAATCGCCACGACCTACGGCAAGCTGTCGGTCCCGGTCAAGGACGTGCGTGCGGTCGAGTTCGGGCTGCACTTCCCGGAAGGCATGGAGGGGAAGATCGAAGCAGCGGTCAAGGGGCTCGGCAGCGGCGACTACCGGACGCGCGAAAAGGCCGGCGCGGAACTCGTCGATCTCGGCCCGTTCTCCTATCCGGCAATCGTGGAAGCGACGCATTCGACGGAGCCGGAGATCGCGCAGCGGGCGAAGGAGCTGGCCAAGAAGATGCAGGCGAGCTTTCCGAAGAAGGACCTGAAAACGACGGTGGACGACAAGATCGTCACCAAGGCGTTCACGATTGTCGGCCGTATCCAGACGCCGACGGTGAAGGCGAAGACCGAATACTTCGGCGACATCGAGCTCGGGCTGGCGAAGATGCGGACGCTGCGCGCGGTCGGCGGTACGGGTCTGGACATGGAGTTCGCCATTGACGCGTCCAAGTACGCCAATCACGGGCAATGGATGGACACGGGGTATCAGGTTGACGGTCGCACTGCCATTCAGATCACGGCCAAGGGCCTTATCGACATCTGGCCACAGCAGGGGGGCCAATATCTATCGAATCCGAACGGCTGGCAGGCGACGCAGCGCGGCGGCATGATGCCGGCGATGGGACTTGGGCGCAAGATCGGCATGGTCAATCAGCAACAACATAGCGGCATGTTGCTGGGCAAGATTGGCGAGGACGGCGAGATTTTCGTGGTCGGCGAGCGCTATGACGGGACGCCGGATCACGAAGGCAAGCTGATGCTGCACATCGGCCCCAGCCAGTGGGGCGGTTCGGCGGGGACGTATGACGTGAAGATTGTCCGCAAGGAGTGACCCTGGCATTCATAGGCATGAGCCCGAGACGCTTCGCGCGGCCTCGGGCTTTTTCGTTTATTTCCGCGCAAGCACCTAACAGAATCGGCAGGGCAGCGTTAGTGAATTAGGTGTTGAGGCGGGTGGGCGGCGGTCTCATGGATTACTCATTTAGCCAAGGTTATCATCATCATGTTCGCATTCATTTTTTAAAGTAAAAATGAACTGGTTTTAATGAATGATTCGTCATTCGATGGAGAGGCTGGGCGGTTAGAATAGCGGCTTGGCTTCGGATACTTGTGCTCAATCGCTAAACGCTGAATAATCTCAACATTTTTGCTGGGGCGGTTCTACAAAAAAGCGAGCCTGGGTTGCGCCGCTTGCCTGGCTTGCCTGTATATTTCAGCATCCCGAATAGAACGGCTGGTCGGATGGGAGAAGTGTGATGCGCTGGAAGTCATTTCTGCGGTTCTTCAAGCGGGCCTGGCAGGTCGCCCGAACCCCGATTCAAACCCGGCGCGACTGGCGCCACGCGAGGATCGGCTTCGATGTGCTCGAGACTCGGGAGATGCTGTCCGGCACGCCGCCGACCGTGATCAACGTGGTCATCACGCCCCCTTCGGGTAGCGCGTCCCCCACGATCCAGGTCAACTTCTCCGATACCATGGTCGGCTCGGCTGGCAGCGGGGCGCTCAATCCCAATAACTACGTGCTGCTCGGCTCGACCGGCACCGTGGTGCCGATCACCGGCGCCTCCTTTGTTGCGGCAACCAGCCCCGCCAATTCCGAGGTGATGCTCACCTACAACACCGGCAATCCGGGGAACGCCCTGGTCGTCGATGCCTACACGCTGTATGTCCGCGGCAACAACCTGTTCGATGCCAACAACGGCGTGCCCATCTCGCAGCCCGGCCAGCTCTTCGTCGCCAACAGCGGCACCAATAGCCTCGCCGTCGTCAACGTGCCCGGCTCCGGCACTCTTGGCGCGTCCTCGAACTACAACGTCCCTTTCACCTCGCCGACCAACGCCCTGCCACGCGCCGTGGCGTTCGGCGACGTCAACGGCGACGGCTACGCCGACCTGATCGTCGCCAACGAGGGGACCAACGAGGTCGACATCTTCGCGGGGCAGGCCGCCTCCGCCGGCGGCGGCTTCGCCTCCACGCCGACGTTCACCATGGCACTCCCCGTGAACACGACGGCGAGCACCGTCGAGTCGATCGTGCTCGGCAACTTCACTGCGGCCACGTTCTCCACGGGGGCCCCGAAACTCAGTATCGCCGTCGCCAGCGGCAATAGCGATACGGTCACCGTCTTCCTGAACAACTCGAGCGCCGTCGGCATCACCAGCTTTGCGGCCGGCACCAGCTACACGGTCGGCGCCGATCCGGTCGGCATCACCGCTGGCGACTACGACGGCGACGGCGCCGTGGACCTCGCGGTCCTCGTGAACGGCACGCCGACCGTCGACATTCTGCCCGGCACAGGCGCCGGCACGTTCGGCGCGGTCGTGCCCATTGCCATCGCCGCCATCACCGGTCCGACCAGCATCGCCTCCGGCGTGTTCACCACGGGCAGCAAGCCGACGCTTGTCGTCGGCGGCAGCAACGGGCTGGGCGTGCTCACCAACACGAGCACCTCGGGAGCCTTTGCCTTCACCGTCCCGCCGTTGCTCGCCGCGGGCACGTCGTTCACGTCGCTGGCCGTCGGCAGCCTGAGCGCCGGCGGAGCGCTCAGCATCGCCGCCGCCACCAATGCCAACAGCGTCAACGTCTTCGAAAGCGACGGCTCCGGCGGTTTCGCCGCTCCGTACACGCTCAATGTCGCCGGCGGCACGGGCGGACAGCTCGCCATCGGCGATCTCAACAACGACGGCAT
>DASRSQ010000583.1:0-14710 GCA_035656475.1 Gemmataceae bacterium
TACGAAACGGGCCGAAAGGTCGTCGAGGGCTTCAAGAAAACGACGCGAATCCTCTTCGACAATGTCCTGCCGCGTTTCAACTACCGAGCCATCCCGACCCCAACATGAAATCGGGAAGTTATTTGTCCTAACGTTCCTAAGAAATCAGGACACAAACGCCAGTCGCGTCGCTTTCACCCAGCCGGAGCCGTGGCAGGGGCAGTCCCAGGTTTTCTGTCGGATTCCAACGCACGATGCTGCCGTGGAGTAACCGAAACCCGCGGCAACTTATCCCTGATCCTAATGCTCAAATACGCCAACAAATGGCGATCCGCTTTCCAATTGTGGAAGGCCACGTCTTCCGGACGGCGAAGGGCCTGCTTCGGCGCAACATTGACACAGTCGATCCCATCAGCATCGACCCCACGCTGGGTGTTCCACGGCAGGAGCATTGAGCCGTTCCCTCTCCGGCAGCAGGGCTACTGCGGTCCCGGCATGGGATATTCAGAGGTAGGCGTGGGGTTGTTCGTCTGCGCGAATCCGGTCGCGCCATTCTGAAAACTCATGATCCCTTTTCGCCGTATGCCCGCTTGGAAGGAAGGAGACATGATTCATCGTTTGCCTCGAGGTAGCAGACGCCGTCGCTTCGATGAATCGAAACCGTGTAACGTCTCGACGCCGTTTCCCGGTTAATACAGGTTCGGCAAAGGAGCAATAGACGATGGCGATTTATTTCCAGTGTCCGGCCTGTTCCCAGAAGCTGCGTGCCAAAGTGGACGCGGCAGGGAAAAAGGTTCGTTGCAAATGCGGACAGGGAATCATCATTCCAGTTCCAGTCGCAGCGATGGCAGGCAAAACGAAACCAAGAAGAGACTCCATCGCGCCACAGGCGAAGAGGTCCGAGCCGGCGCGGACGAAGTCTTCGATCGTCGAAATTCTGACCAGTCGGACGGTTATGATCGGTGTCTGCGGAGCCATGTTTTTGATCTGCGGCGTGGTCGTCGTGGCCACGCTGTACTCACGGGCCGGTGGCCTGCGTTCCAATCAGGGCGAAAACCTTGCGCAGAGCAAGACGGCCGATGTCGCTGCGAACAAAAGCAATAACGGGCCGACCGAGCCATCTGGTGCGCAACCAGGAGATACCTCCAAGTCCGCGAACAGAGCGAGCCCAGCAAGTATCGACAAGGCCAAAGACACGCCGGCCTCGCCGAAAGACAAGACCACGCCTGCCGACGCCCTCGTGAAACGCATACCCAAAGAAGTTCAGGCGGCAGTGATCAGGGGGCTGAATGCCGACACCTCGTTGACCTTCGAAACTCTCATTGAAGGATTCAATCCGCAGATCACCTATCACGCCTGGAAGGCGAACATGCAGGTCAAGAACAACACGGGTCTGCCCGTGCGATTAGTCGGCGATTATTTCCTGATCGAAGCGGACAAAGATGGGAAGGCCTATGAAGGAGTCGCTATTCTCGAGTCGTCTGCCTCCGTGAGCACGACGTCATCCTATGGGTTGATCAACAACTACCAGGTCGGCGGCACCATGTGGTTCTGGACTCCCGGCCATATCTCAATGCGTTTTGCAGGATCCGGGAATCGTGACGCGTCGGCGAAGTCCTCCGGTCAGACCTGGATGATGGAGTGGAAGTTTGAGCAACAAACCTGGCTGCGCGACGACCTGCGTTCTCGAGTACTGGTCGTCTATCCCGAGGTGTGCGCCAGCACTGGGTCGGGAACCGCCAAGTTTCGCATCGTTGCTTCCTTTGCGCCGCCAGGGCCCGGGAGCCGTTGCAAGATGCTGGGCCACGAGGTGACGGCCATCGATCCGGAGGCGCTTGCAGCCGTGATCCGGTCGGGCACGGCCAAGCCGTTGAACAGGATCCTCGCAGCAAACTGGCTGGCCGACAACTACGCAAAGGAAGCGGTCGCGCCACTGGTTGAAATTGGCAAGACGTTGAACCATGGACAGCTCTGCGTCACCTGTTTGAATCTGCTGCGGGACCTCAAAGGCAAGGGACTCGAGGCACACGCTCTTGATCTGTTTCAAGATGCAAATCGAGATTCCGGTATTCGCAGCCTGGCGGCCATGTATCTCGGATCGGTCAAGCATGAGCCGGCTCTCGATCTGTTGATCGATGCCGCCCAGAAACCGACCCATCCGGTAGTGAGCGGCGCCTCTGCCGGTCTGGCGCTCTTTGGCCAAACGCGCGCCACCAAGGTATTGCTGGAACTATTGAATGATGTCAACCATTCCTCCCGGCATGCCGAGATCGCATCGCAAATCACGCGAGGCAAGGATCCCGAGGCCCTCAAGGGACTGGAGGAGCTGGCGTCCACAGGCAATCTGTCCGCGCTCGACGCCCTGGCCAATGCCGGTTTGCCGGAAACGTTTCCGTTCTTCGTCGATCAGGTCGGCAAACAACGCGATCAGCGCCAGCGCGACACCATCGCGCGCGGCCTGTGCGCCAGTGGAGGCGATAAGGCCCTCTTCGAATTGCTCAAGATGCTCGAAAGCGAACCCACATCGGCGCAACTCAATGCCCATGACACCACCGAAGTCGTGCGTCAGCTTGCCAAGCTCAATAGTCCCAAGGCGACTCCCAGGCTGGTGGAGCTCGCTCACGACGGAAACCTCCGCGCCTTGCAGGTACTTGCAAGCTCGCGCAATGATTCCGTTCGCGAACCGTTGACAACGCTTGCCGGCAACTCCAAGGGCGCCGCGTTGCGCATTGCCCTGGTTGGCTTGCAGTCGCACTGGGCCAAAGAAAGCTCCAAAGTCTTTGCCAAAAATCTCGGCCACAGCGACAAAGAAATCGTCCACAGCGCATTGACGGGCTTGCAAGCGAGCCGTGATCCCAGGGCGGCGGGTCGGATTGTGCAATTGGTCAAACACCAGGACATGAACATTCGTTCGTCGGCCAGCTTTGCCTTGCGCGAGTTGCCGCTTGACGGTTGTGAAACGAAAGTGGCCGAGGCGATACTCGACGCCGCGGACGACAACGTCGTCTCCAATCTCGCCGAAGCGCTCATCAAGGCGAAATGGAAGGATAAGGCGTTCACCAAGAAAATCGGCAATCGCCTGGCCCTTGCGAACGCCAAACGTGGTCAGAGTGGCCAGCGTGGCCTGGTCCGCCTCTTGCGACAGCTATCCGGCGATGCCATGGGGCCTCGTGACGACAACGAGTACTACCGGGATCCCGACGGCTGGTCGCGCCGCTGGGTTGAGTGGGCGATGAAGCAGTAGCGGAGTTGGATTCGATGGCTATGTGTCTTCCTGGAGCACCGACTTCAATCGCAAGCGAGCGGACATCCACCTTCGCTTTACGGTGGGAACCGATACCTTCAGGACCGACGCAGCCTCGGCTTGCTGCATGCCCTGGTACCACAACAGATGTACCACCTCCCGCTCCTCTTCCGGCAAACTCTCCACCTTGCGGTGGAATTCAGTCCAGTCGGCAAGACGGAATGGGTTGTGCGTGTGATCAGAGTCGTCAGGAACGGCGCCATCGATGTCGGTGGCGTTCTTGACCCACGTGGGGCGACGTGCCAGGTCGAGAAGTTCGCGACGGATTTGCAAGGCGGACAACTGCAGGAATTCTTTTGCCGTCGTCACCTTGACAGTCTGCAGCGCCCGGAGCAATCGGATCATCGACTTCTGCAAGACGTCGCCGGTTTCCTCGTGGTTCTGCAAACGTGGGAAATCCTTGCGAATGACACGGGCCACGCGGACCAGGCGAGCATTGGCATGTTCGAGAAGAGCGGCGAGGGCGGACGAATCCCCCTCGTTCATGCGGTCGATGAAGGCTTGCAGGATCTGGGTGGAATCCTCGCTCATGCGGGTCACCATATCAGGTCGGCGCCGGCGCTGCCAGGGTGATGAAGGATGTTAATGCACTGACGGCTTGATGATTCGGAAAAAGATGCGATCGAAAGATTCTGGAGTATAGCAGCTACATTTTTCTCTCCACTGGACAGATCGTTATGGCGACGATGACAACGAACTGGATTGGCGCGTATCTTGCGAACAAGCGCTACCAGGTAAGCGAGAAGCTCGGCGAAGGGGGCATGGGCGTCGTCTATCGTGCCCGGGATCTTCACCTAAACACGGATGTCGTCGTCAAGGTGCCGCACCTGACCATGCTCGCGGATCCTGATTTCGCCGGGCGGTTTGATCGCGAAGTCCGTTCGCTCGTCCAGCTCGTGCATCCGCATATCGTCAAGGTTAGCGACGTTGGCAAGTTCAACGAGATTCCCTTCGCGGTCATGCAGTATCTGTCGGGAGGCAGCCTGCGCGATCGGGCCCGGGCGGATGCAAGCGGCAACGGACAGCCCTGTCCCCTCTCAGATCTCGATGATTGGCTGAATGATGTCGCCTCGGCACTCGACCATATACACTCCCAGAAATACATTCACCGCGATGTCAAACCCGACAACATCCTTTTCGATGCGCATGGCAATGTGTATCTGAGCGACTTTGGCATCGCCAAGGTGGTGGCCGACGCGGAGAAGCGCGCGCCACGCACCGTGATGACGAACGTCGGCATCGTGCTCGGGACGGCGCCCTACATGGCGCCCGAGGTGTTGCTGGGACAAGCGTTCGACGGTCGAGCGGATCAATATGCCCTGGCCGTCACGGTTTACCAGATGCTGGCCGGTCGCCTTCCCTTCGATGGCGCCACGCCCGCCGCCATTCTCATGCAGATCAGCAAGCCTGCCAGGCCGCTGCACGAACGCGTCAGCAGTGTGCCCAAGGCACTGAGCACGGTGCTCCAGAGCGGCATGCAGTCCGACCCGGCGAAACGCTTTTCGAGTTGCACGGCGTTTGCCGAGCGGGTCCTCGCCGCGGCACAGGAGAAGCCCATGGTGGGGCATGCGGTGAAGACGCGTGCGTCTCCAGCCGTTCCCAGGCGAACCGAGCCGGCCCGCTGCCCGCTGTGCGATAGGAGTTTCAATCTCGACTCGGCATTGCGTGGGAAGCGCGTGCGCTGCCCAAACTGCCAAGGGATCTTTATCCCCAAGAAGCTCGATGCTGCTGCCAAGGTCGAGACAGGAAATGTCTCCGGGGGCCAGACCATCCCCATCCAGTCCATTGCCAAACCACCGCTCTTTGCGAGCGTCGGTGACTGGGTGAATAAATACCGCACCGGCTTGATCTATGGCGGCATTCCGGCGGCGCTGGCGTTGATCCTGTTAATTGCCATCATTGGCTGGCGCGCTACCAGCCCGGCTGGCAACATGGGCAACCAACCGTTGAATCCAGACCATGGCGATCAACAAGCCGATAAAGGCAATCAACAAGCCAAAAAGGGAAAGGTCGACCCCGAAAAGGACAAGAAGGTTGCGGACCTCAAGAAGAAAGCCGAGCGCGAGGCCGAGTTGATTGCGGCCCATCTTCCACACGCCAATCCGAAGGTACTGTTCGGCATCAACAAAAACCAGGTGTGGCTCAAATGCCGCCCCGAAATGGAGGCGGCTGCCGGCGTCCAACTGATGGCCATTCCGACATCCACTGTCCTCCGATTTGAGCGCGGTCCAGTTACATACACCCTGCCCGAAAATATTCAGAGCGTAAAGCTGGAAGGCGACTCTCGCTGGGAATCGCAAGAATCGTCGATGACCAAGCAGACTTTCACATCTGACGTCAACGAGGATTTTCGAGTTTCCATTGAGCAAATCTGCGATGTGATCCCCAGTAAGCAGCCGGTTCCCGGTGTCGGCCAACGGGCCTTCGACACGCTTCTGGTACGCTATCGAGCGAAGAACACGGGAAAAATCCCAATAGCCTTTGGCGTTCGCACGATGCTCGACACCATGATTGGCGATCGAGACGCGGTCTCCCTCGCGGTACCGGGCGAGCCCTTCATCGTGGATACCTGCGAGGAGCTGTTTCGAATTCCCGACTTCCTGCAGGGAATGGAAAGGTTGGATCTACAACAGCCCGGCACCGTCGCACGCTTCACGTTCAATCTCAAAGGAATTGAAGCGCCGAGCCGAATTCTCATTACCAAGTGGGCGTTTCGCGTAGTCAACGGCTTCAGGGTGCCGGCTATCGCATGGGAGATTGAAAAGGTGCCCATGAAGGACGATTCAGCGGTGGTCATGTACTGGGGCGACAAGGTACTGGAACCGGGCCAGTCGCGCGAAGTCGGCTACTGCTACGGGCTCGGTTATGTTGCAGGCGAGGAAGGCAAGGGAAAGCTTGGCGTGAGTATCGCCGGGACGGCATTTACTCCGGCGAGCGAATTCGACGTCCTGGCCTATGTCAAGAGCCCACTCCAAGGCCAGAAACTCAAGCTCGAACTGCCGTCGGATGGATTGGACCTCGTTGACAAGAAAAGCGTGGAGCAGGAGGTTCCTCTGCCCCGAGACGCGGGAGGGATTGGAATCGTCACCTGGCGTGTGCGTGCACTGGCAGCCGGGAGATTCCAGGTGAGGGTGCACATGCCCGGGAGGAACCTCTCGCAGGGGCATCCGGTGTGGATCTTCAATGGCAAGACGGAAAAGAAGTAGAAAGGCTCGTGATGGCGCGTCCAAAGCAAGAATTTCTGCCGGTCGATCCAATCGATGCCGCCGCCATTGCGGGGACGCGGCTGGAATCGGTCGAAGAGATACGCAAGGCAGTCCAGGTAGGGCGCAAGCCGACCGAGAAGGAGTCGCAAGCGGACACGGACACGCTCGACTTTCGCCCGGTGCATCGTGCTCCGATGGCCATGCTTTGCATTCTCGACGACGGCCGCAATGAAGGAGAGTGGATTCGGCTCAGGCAGGACGTGACGGTGATCGGCCGAACCGAAGGAGACATCAAGATACCTCACGATGGGTCGATGTCGAGCCGACATCTTGCGATCACGCGCACCGCCGAGAAAGGACGGTATCGCTGGCACCTCAGTGACCTGGACAGCACCAACGGCATATTTGTGCGCGTGAGCAAGGCGATCCTGCGGCATGGTCAGGAGATCATGATCGGCGGCGGCCGCTTCCGCTTCGAGGCAGGTGGAGCGGTGCCTGCCAAGGTCCAGGACGCCGACGTGCCCGAAACCCGCGCCTGGCAGAATGTCCAACCGACGGACTTGTTATCGTCGCTGGTGGAGCTTGCGATTCAGGGGACTGGCCAGCGTCACTTTCTCAAGACCGGCGACACCTGGATTGGCCGCGACCTGAGTCAGTGTGCCGTCGCACAGGTAAACGATCTCATGGCCAGCCCGCGCCACGCTCGCATCTTCCAGGACGAAAAGCGTGTCTGGTACATCGAAAACGCAGGCTCGCGCAATGGCACCTGGGTGCGTCTCAAACGTATGCCCGTGGATAATTTCGCCCAGTTCCAGGTTGGCGAACAGCGTTTTCTCCTCAAGATCCTTTAGCCCCGCAATCACAAACCGCAGTCGGCAGGGAAAGAACCGCGTCATGAAACTGTGTCTGCAACTCCTGGGCTCGCCCGATCCGCCCACGTTCGAGTATCCTGGGCCGACGGTGGTTATCGGACGCGACCCAAAATGCGACCTTCCGCTTTTTGGCCTCGCCAATGACAATGTTTCGAGCCGGCATGCGCGCATCAATCTGACGCGTGCCGGGGCATTCTTACTCGATCTCAAGTCCACGAACGGAACTTTTCTCAACGACAAGCGAGTGACGGATGGATCCCGGCTCAAGCAAGGAGACTTCGTCCGGCTCGGTCATACGGGGCCGACTTTTCGGGTAGTGGTCCTGGACCTCGCCGCTACGCCGGACGCTCAGGACCTCGTTAGGCCTGGCGGTCCGCGCGGCGTCGCGAAATCGGAATCGGTGCTCGTGTCCGACTCAGTCCCTGCAGGCGTGTCGTCCACAACGCGCCAGTTGCTGGCTGAGGTGCAAGGCCGGTTGCAGCACATGTCGATCATCACGGCCGCGGCCCTTGCCTCGTTCCTCGTGATGGCGCTGGTCGCAGTCGTTCTACTGTTGCGCAACCCTATTCTGGGCAGCGACGATGCCAAGGACACCAAGGGTCCTGAAGAATCCAGCAACGTAGCGAAGCAGGACGCCCGCGGAGAGGGGGAGCCCAAGCCTGCGCCCAAATCAAACAAGGATTCCGCCACTGCCGCAAAGAGTGAGTCATCAAGTAAAGACGAATCGGCAAAGGACAAAAGCGCCCTTGTCGACCTGCCAAAAAAGAAAACGGAGTCGGAAGCCAAGAACCTCCCGAAAAAGGATGGGGAGCCCAAGACGGATTCAAAAGATCAAAAGAAGGGCAAAGAGACCTCCCCGCCTGTTCAACCGATGGCCCGGGGCACGGAGATTTACAAGAACATTCTGCCCGCGACGGTGTGGATTGTTCAGGGCAAGGGCACCACGATGAGCTCCGGCAGCGGTGTGCTCATCGATCAGGAGCGCCGGCTGGTGTTGACAGCATATCACGTCATTGCAAAGGTTGAGCCGAACCTGCGCGTTTTTTTTCCCGCGTTCGACCCGGCCGGCAAGGTGAAGAATGATTCGCGCGAGTACCCGTTGAACAAAGGAATTCGCGCCAAGGTGGTGCTGACGGATGCTCGCTCCGATCTCGCCGTCATCAGCCTGGAGGATGCTCCCGAAAACATCACGGCATTGCCGCTCGCAGCCAAGAGCGTCGAACCGGGCGAGCGGGTTCATTCGATTGGCAATTTCGGGATCAACGGCGGGGTGCTGTGGAGTTACGTCGATGGCTCGGTGCGCAATGTGGCCAAGAAGAAGATCGCGCTCCAGAACAACCAGTTCGTCGACTGCTGGATTGTTGAGACGCAGAGCCCGGTCAATCCAGGGGACAGCGGCGGCCCCGTTGTCAACGACCGGGGCGAGCTAGTTGCCGTCGTATCTGCGTATGACCTAAAAACGCGACTGGTGTCGGCATTCATCGATATTCGAGAAGTCCACACTCTGCTCAAGCGCTTGCAATTGAAGTAGGCGCCCTTGGGCCTCCATGGGTCCGCCAATGACACAACCTGAACCGGGAAGCGAGCCCGTGCCGGGCTATCGCCTGGTGCAGCGGCTGGGGAGCGGAGGAGTCGGCGAGGTGTGGAAAGCCGACGCGCCCGGCGGCTTCCCGGTCGCTCTCAAATTCAGTCCCAGAGGCCGGGCAGGAGGAGCCGATGAGTTGCGTGCCCTGGAGTTGTTGCGTCACATACGCCATCCGAACTTGCTCGTCACCTTCGCCGCGTGGGAAATCGGCGGCTGGCTGATTATCGCCATGGAGCTGGCCGACAAGACCTTGCTCGACCGCTTTCGGGAGGCAACGAACCAGGGACTGCCGGGCATACCGTCGAACGAGCTGCTGGACTATTTTCAGGGAGCCGCCCAGGGCATTGACTATTTGAACGAACTGCGTGCCGTCCCCAATTGCCCCGAGCGCATTGCCCTTCAGCATCGCGATATCAAGCCGCAGAATATCCTGCTGGTGGGGAACGGCGTCAAGGTGGCGGACTTCGGCCTGGCTCGCACCATGAAACACGCCGTTACCGGCCATTCCGGTAAGATGACGCCATACTACGCCGCCCCTGAATTTTTCAAGGGGCAGACAACCTCGTCGTCCGACCAGTATTCGTTGGCAGTGACCTATTGCAAGACGCGCGGCGGTAAGCTGCCGTTTGACGGGACACTCGCTGAAATCATGACGGGGCACGTTTCCCGGCCTCCTGATTTGACCATGCTCCCCGCGGCGGAGCGAGCGATCATCCAGCGCGCGCTGGCCAAGGATCCCGAAAAGCGCTGGCCATCGTGTCGGGCGATGGTGGATGCGCTGCGCCAGTGTGCTACAGCGGCACAGGCCGAAGCCGGCCTGGCCACGACCATAACGGAGGCCCCCGCGCTGAGGCCTATGCCCGCAGTCGCAGTCAAGGAGGCGCCGTCGCATCGGGTCCTTCAGCCAGCGCGCGATGTTGGCATGCGCTCTTGGCTGATTGGTCGCGCGGCTGACTGCGACCTGATCGTCAACCAGGACGCGGTGTCGGGACACCACTGCCGGCTTACCGAAACGGTCAGCGGATTCATTCTCGAAGACTTGCAATCCTCGAACGGCACCTATGTCAATGGCAAGAGCATCACGACCCGTCTCGCCGTGGCCAAGTCGGACAAGATTACCCTCGGGCGCACCGTTCCCCTGCCGTGGCCAGGCGCGGCCCATGCTGGTCCTGTCGCACCGACCAAGGGCAAGACCATTCACATCGGACGTGATGCGGACAATGACATTGTGCTGGACTACCCAACCGTCTCGGGCCGGCACGCGCGCATCACCTTCGCCAACGGGCAGGCGACGATCGAAGACCTCAATTCGACCAACGGCATCGCCGTCGGACGGCCTGAAGCCAAGGTCCGCCACGCTACGCTCAAGGCCAGTGACTTTGTCTATTTCGGCTCGCTGCGCATCCCGGCCGTCCGCCTTCTTGAAGGAAAGCTCGCCCTTGGATCCGATCCGCACATGGTCGTCACGTTCACGGGCAAACCCACGACCTTCGGACGCAGCGCTTCCTGCGATGTGGTCCTGGACTATCCGATGATTTCAGCACGCCATGCCAGGCTCACACGCAAGGGGAGCGAATCCTTCCTGGAAGATCTCGGTTCGACCAACGGAACCTTCCTGAACGGCTGTCGCATCTGCACGGGAAGCGTTCCCGTCAAACCAGGCGATGTCATCGGTCTTGGCAGCTTCTCGTTCAAGCTCAACGAGCAGGGCAACCTGGAAAAACATGATGACCGCGGCAATCTCACGCTGGAAGCCCGCGCCGTCACCGTGGACATTTCGCGCAAACGTCTCATCGAGAATATCTCGCTCACCATCTTTCCCGGCGAGATCGTCGCACTCCTGGGCCCGTCTGGCGCGGGCAAGACCACACTTCT
The DNA here is from genome assembly GCA_035656475.1 of Gemmataceae bacterium. Lineage (GTDB taxonomy): Bacteria > Planctomycetota > Planctomycetia > Gemmatales > Gemmataceae > SIAQ01. The sequence continues at coordinate 10,822 of DASRSQ010000583.1, forward strand.
CAACGCCCTCAACGGATACGCACCGCCGACCGAAGGCGAGGTCACACTAAACCATCACAGTCTATACGAGAACTACGCGCGCTTCGCTCCCTATATCGGCTATGTGCCGCAGGAAGACATCATTCACAGTCAACTCACCGTCTTCCAGGCTCTCTATTACACCGCGCGCCTGCGATTGCCGGAGGACTTTGGTGAAGCTGACATCCGTACCCGCATCGCCGAAGTCATCCGGCAACTCGGTCTCGAGGGAACGGAGGATGTCTTGATCGGCTCACCGGAAAGGCGAGGCATCTCGGGAGGACAGCGTAAGCGGGTCAACCTGGCGATGGAATTGATCACCGATCCGTTGCTCCTGTTTCTCGACGAGCCGACATCGGGCCTTTCCTCCGAGGACGCACTCCTCGTGATGAAGCACTTGCGTTCGCTGGCCGACGCGGGCAAGACCGTGCTGTTGACAATCCATCAGCCCAGTCTGGAGATCTTCCAACTCCTGGATAATCTCGCCGTCATCGGCAAGGACATCAATTCGCAACTGCCGGGCGCCCTGGCGTATTACGGTCCTGCCTATCCTGATGCGATCGAATTCTTCAGCCCGAGCGATGCCAAGCCGTCAAACCCGGACGGCGTCTTACGAGGGCTCGCCGGCGACGCGGTGTCGCAATGGGTCGCTCGCTACAAAGAGTCGCCGTACCATCGCAAGTACATTCAGGAACGCGCCGGAAAAAAGCCGACCGGGGCCAGGACGGTGAGTGACGCCATCCGCCCCCAGGCCGGCGGCCTCTCGCAGTGGTGGACCCTGGTTCGTCGCATGGTCGCCATCAAGATGAGCGACAAGTGGAGCTCCGCCATCCTCTTCCTGCAGGCTCCCGTAGTTGCCGTCTTCATCGTGCTGGGCTGGGGCAGCACCTTGCGGAGCGAGGTGACGCCTGCCCTATGGGGCGATTACCGCATCGCCCTGGGACAGGCGATCTTCATGACCGTCTTGTCGGCCCTCTGGTTTGGCTGCACCAATTCCGTTCGCGAGATCGTCGGCGAATGGGCTATCTATCGCCGAGAGCGCATGGTGACGTTGCGGTTGCTTTCGTACGTCGGCTCGAAGTTTGCGGTGTTGAGCACGCTCTGCTTCATGCAGTGCCTGATCCTGGCCGCCATCACGCACTACTTCGGCGGGTTAACGTTCTCGCTCGTCGGCTTTGGCTTGCTCATTCTCGTGGCGCTGGTTGGCGCGGCGATGGGGTTGATGATTTCATCGCTGGCGCGGAGTTCCGACTTCGCCATCGCGATGTTGCCGGTCATTCTGCTTCCCATGGTGTTCTTCGGCGGCGCGGTCAGGCCGATACCGAAAATGGGAGATGCGAAGGCGATCTGTCAGGTGATGCCGCCGCGATGGGCCTTCGAAGGATCGCTTCTTCTGCAAAGCGAGCGACTGCCGCGTCAGGCTCCGTTGTCCGATCCCACTGGGCCTCAATACGACATGGCCGATTTCTTCTTTCCAGAAGCGGATCGCCACGGCCCCGCCACGGCAGCACTGGTTCTGGCGGGAATGTTGTTGGCTGGCTATTTGGCAATCCACGGATTTCTCCGTCTGCGCGATAGCCGTTGACATTTCATGGCGAAAGTCACTCTCGCCTAACGCTCACGTTCTGGTTATACAAATTCCCGCAAAAAAATGATCTCTCGGTGCAGGTTGGCTCGCCTGGATTGATGGAGAAACGAAAACCACCAATTCGAAAGGGCATTCCATGAGTCGCACCACCAAGTCGTTGTTGGCGAGCGTTTTGACCCTGATCACGGCGGGAGCATTCGCGCCGGTGCAGGCACAATGGCATCATCATCCGAACCTGTATCAGCAACAGGTGTACCAGCAACAGATGTACCAGCAGATGATGTTGCGACAGCAAATTCTTCGGACACAAATGCTTCAGGAACATCGGCTCTATCAACTTCAGCTACAGCAGCGAATGTATCAGCAGATGCAATTCCAGCCTCCCGTCGTGCAGCCCGTCGACGTGCCGCCGACGTCCATTGTGCCGCAGCCGTATGCCAATCAAGCCGGTCCGAAGGTGCAGGTTTATTCGGGCCGCGAAACCTTGGCGGGTTACGGTTCGGTGACCTTTCGCCTGTTCTCTAACGGCAAAGCCGTCATGGTGGACGCCAAGGAGACTATGAACGGCACCTGGGCCCGCAACAATGACACTATCACGCTCACCTTCGGCGGCGGCAATATCGTGTACACCGGCACCCTTGACGGCCAAAACCTGAGCGGCAATGCCACCGACGGCCGAGACAACTGGAGCTTCTCGGTGTCACGTCAATAAGGAACACTATGGCTCAACCCGCGGGCGTGGGACGACAGCACTTCGGTCGGCAAGATGTGCCGTGCATATGTTGTCTTGCCTGTCCGCCGGGGCCGACCAAGACGCCGAAGGGCAGTTCGCAATATTGATCAACGACCTCATCGCCCAGATTTCGGGTGGCCCCGGCGTCACGAGTGTCGCGCTCGACCCGAGCGGTCTGCAATCCATCGGCGGCCCAACGCACACCCAGGCTTTGCTTCCGGGGAGCCTGGCGATTGCCGCCGGCGGCAACAGCGTCCTCACGGGGGAACCTGCCTTCTTGTTTTTCCGTTTGGCCATGACTTGTCTTCGGTACTTGACCGCTCCTCATTTCTTTGGAAAGGATCCATTACCCTTGCCGGTGAGGACACCGTTGAGAGCGGTCACTGTCATCACCGATACCGAAGGAGGTTACATATGGCAACCAGGTCAAGTCATCAGCGAACGCCCGCGGCAAGTAGATGCTCATTTCGCTGGCCAGCGACCATGATGATCCTCACGTCGCTGGCGGTCCTGTGTCGGCATTTACTCGGTGGCCTCCAGGCTTCATGGCGGGGAGCTTACACACAAGTTCCTCAGAGCGGCTTGCGGGTCTTCAATTCTGCCGAAGAATAGGATTCGGCCCCCAACCTCGGCGCCCGGTTCGATGTGCCGTCAGCGGAAATTTGGGGTATGGCTTGACGGATAGATGATGTCGGCGTCGCCCCCCTTGGGTAGAATCTTCATATGTTCGTCATCCGATGTGTCATTTCACCAACATGGAGCGTCGCGTCCGAGGCGACTGGCACGGTATAAAGGGTTCACCGGCTGTCAAAGCGGATGTCACCCCGGAATTGGCATACCGGAGCGAAATGGACGAGCAAGATTGGCCATGGAAAAATTCTAGGGTAACAGAGCTTGCCCCCGTAGCTCAGCCGGATAGAGCATCGGTTTTCTAAACCGACGGTCGCAGGTTCGAGTCCTGCCGGGGGTACTCTGAAGTTCCGCATGGGTACGCATCTTTTCGCACAAGTCCGCAATTCGTCTGAGATTGCGTCGATTCTTGCGAGGTGTCGCTGTTCGCTACGGGAGCTTGCTGCACCGGATTTTGCACCACAACTGCACCGCATTTTGCAGCGCGCTCGAAGTCGGTTTCGCGGACTGTCAGGTAATGTTTGCTCGCGATCGCTGCCGAGTTGCCGATCCATTCGCAGACAACGTGAATCGGGTATTCCGCAGCGAGTTCCGTTTGCCGACTGGCGCGCAGGTTGTGGAAAAGCTTGGGCCAGGGTTTCACGCCCGCTCGATGGATGATTTTGTTGAACGTTGTGCGGAGGTTGGCGTTCTTGTCTCGGTAGCGGTTGATGACGTGGACAGTGCCATCTTTTGCGAGGTCATAGCATTCTTCCAGATAGGGCCGCAGTTCCGGGAAGATCGGCACCCAGCGTTCGCCGCGATTTTCGTGCCCCTCCGTCTTGGTAGAACGAACGAGAAATCGGTTGCGTTCCCAGTTAACGTCTTGCCAGCGCAGCGCCAGATGTTCGGAGGGGCAGCGCAGTCCGCCGAACCGCGAT
>DASRSQ010000584.1:0-10591 GCA_035656475.1 Gemmataceae bacterium
ACTGGCCGATCTTGAGCCGATAGAACGCCGGACTGCCTGCGGCATATTCGACATCGTGCAGTGCGACGGAGTAGACGCCATCCGCGGGCAGGATCGCTTCGAGCCGGCAATCGCCGTGCAGGCTGACGGACGCCCAGGCCCAGGCGAGTTGTAGTTTCTTGGCATTGTAAAGGTGGACGATGGGCCGAAGTTTGCTGCCCAGGCGATGGGCCTCGACGTCGATGAGGACGCGCTGTTTCGCCTTGCCAGTGAACTTGACTTCCGCAGTCGTACCGCCGGCGATGGCGCCGTGCAGCGCGACGGGCAGATCCGTGATTGGGGCGGTCGCGGCTTGTTGCGGCATGCGATCGACCGCGATGACGATCGGCAAGCTAACGCCGGTTTCGGTGACGACGCGCAATTGATGGTAGCTGGGCTCGACGGATGGATCGAGCGCCACCTCGAAGATGGCTTTCTTGTCGGTCCCGCCGGGTTTGAGCGTTTGCTTGGCGGCGAACGGGAGAAGCAGGCGCGGTGTCTTGCCCAGGTCGTCGCCATCGATCGTTATGGTGGTGGTCCCGCCGATGCGCAAGCCGCGAATGTCGAGGTTGCGGATGGTTGGCTCGACGGCCCGCACCGTCGCCGCACACAGGCCAAAGAGCAGCAAGGCATGCAAGGCGCGCGCAATCATGGTTTGCGTCCGGAAGGCGGGAAGAATGCGAGTCGGCGGGTTGAACAATGGTATGGTACTGCCTGCGCGCAACCATGGAAAGAGAAATGTCGCCAAGCCGGGCGGGCGACGCCATGATACCGCCAAGGGCAAGCAACTAACATCGCCCTGGCCGAATCCGCGCGTTACAGTCGAGCCTGTGAACGCATCCCATTCGTTGGCTCTGTTGCTCGATCCATCTCTCATCCTCCATGCTCAAGGCTTGACGCCTGATCCCTGGCAGGCGGAGCTGCTACGCTCGGCCGCTTCGTATCTGCTGCTGAACTGCGCGCGGCAGACCGGCAAATCGACGACCGTGGCGGCGCTCGCGCTGCATCGAATGCTGACCGTAGCCGGATCGCTGGTGTTGCTGGTCGCTCCATCGGAGCGACAGAGCCATGAGTTGTTTCGCAAAGTGTTGCATGCCTACTTCGCGCTCGGGCAGCCGATCGCATCGGTCAAGTCGAACCAGAGCGAACTGGAACTCGCGAACGGTTCACGGCTCGTCGCCTTGCCCGGGCGCGAGGAGACGATTCGCTCGTTCTCGGGCGTCCATCTGCTGATCCTGGATGAAGCATCGCGAGTTCCCGATGATTTGTACCGATCGGTGCGGCCGATGCTGGCGGTGAGCCAGGGACGTTTGTTCGCGCTGTCGACGCCATTCGGTCAGCGCGGCTGGTTCTACGACGAATGGATCGGCAGCGGGCCCTGGCAGCGCGTGCATATTCCCTGGTCCAAGTGCCCGCGTATTCGTGCCGACTTCATCGCCGAGGAAGTGCGAGCGCTCGGGCAAGGATGGGTCGATCAGGAATACAACGGTATGTTCACAGCGATGGAAGGCCTGGTCTTCCCCGATTTCGAGGCATGCGTCGCCAAGCCCCGGGATGAGCGTGGCGATTCCCGGGGGTCGAGTCAGCAGGTCGGCGGCATCGATTTCGGCTGGCGCAACCCATTCGCCGCGATCTGGGGCGTGCTCGATCACGACGATGTATTGTGGATCACGCACGAGCGGTACCTGCGTGAGACGCCGTTGTCGGATCATGCGGCAGCGTTGCCGCGCGAGGTGATGTGGTATGCGGACCCGGCCGGAGCGACGGAGATCGGCGAATTGCGTCGCGCCGGCCTGCTCGTGCGGCGCGGCGACAACAACATCCGCCGCGGCATCGCCCTGGTCACCGGCCGCATCCGCAGCGGCCGCCTGAAGGTGGCGCCAAGCTGCGTGAACCTGATCGGCGAGGCGCGGCTCTATCGCTACCCGACGCCGGCCGAGCGCGAACAGGTCGGCGAGAACCCGATCGATGCGCACAATCATGCGCTGGCGGCGTTGCGCTATCTCGTGTCGCGCATTGTCGCACCGAGGTGATTTGGAGAGGTCATGGCGTATCTTGGAAATCGAGCACTTTGGCGGTGGTTCCTTGAATGACGTAAGTGGCTTTGAGAATTCCGACGTAGCCGTTCTGATTGGGAGGATAGCGACGAGTCACAAAATGGAATCCATGGCTCGTTATTCCTTTGTCTGCAAAATGCCTCAAGAACTGGAGAATATCCAGTTCCAATTCCGTAATGATAAAACCTTTGTTTTGCGACCGATAGAGATTGTAAAGGCTTGTAAGTGCGGCAGTGGCCTTTCGAGTGTAAGTCACTGTAAATTTTGACATGGCAGGCGAGTCCAGCGAGGGTAGATGCGAAAAAAAGTAGTATACGCGAGGGATCACTCCAAGCGAATGGAGTCAAAACAAAAACGCGCTGACGCGCGTTTTTTTGTTGGGCAGGCGTGAGTTTGTTACCATCTGCGATCGGCGTGGACTTGTTCAACAGGAACGCCGGGCTCTTCGCATTCTTGCCGCAGCGATTCGAGACGCTGGGGATCTTGAAGGAATCGCTGGTCCTCTCGATGCCCAGGCGAAACAAGAAATGCAACTAGATTCCCATTGCGGTCGAACAACGGGACTTCGCCCTGAGACGCGGAGGCAAATATTGCCTTGGCAAGATCGCAAAGAATTGCTTCCTTGTCCTGATCGGACGCCTCGGCAAGAAATCGGTCTAAGGCTTCTTTGGATTGATGCAGCCCGTTCATCGGGTTCGACCCCTTGCTGTGAGTACCCATGGTTAATCTCCCCAAATATCGTCAGCTGAGACGTGCAAACACGAACAAAATGAGATATTCTTCGGCTCTACATGCAATCTACATTCACAATGGTAGTTTAACTGGTTGCTTCGTCCGAACACAATGGCAGAATGGCATTGGGCGCATCACATCTTTGAAGAATGGCGGTCTCCTTCATCGAAGGTGAAGGGTTCAGTGCGAGAAAGTGTGGCGCCATCGACTCTCCGCGAATGGTCGTTACCGCGGCTACCCGCCAGGCCGCTGGCGCAAGTCCGCGGCCTCGGTAATTAGGTTTAGCATATGGAAGCTGTCCTGAACGGCTTGAAGTGGCAGACCACAACGGACTTTGAGTTCACCTTGTCTTCGTGTTACCATTCACCCACCGCTCACGGATGGCATCTCTGACAGATCCCAGGGGCTCGGAGTACCTCGCTTCTGGGCTTTTGTGGAACCTCACTCTTCAAGATTGAATCTCATGAAAACGCTCTTGCAACGCTTTGCGCGCTGGCTGCTGCGCAAGACCGCTCCCGGTTCGCTTGTGCCGTCGATGACGCCGGGTTTTCTCGACGCGTTTCGCCAGCGCGGGCAACCGTCGGCGACCGATCTTCTTGCAGAGCTCAAGAGCACAGCGTGGGCGTGCGCGTCGATCAATGCGGCGGTGTGCGCATCGCTGCCGCCGCGATTGCTCGTGTCGACGAGCAAGGGGCAGGCGCCGCCGCGCTGTGCGACGCGTGCCCTCGAGCCGGCGCTGGTTCGTCAACTGCGCGCGGCGCGGCCCGCGCAGGTCATCGAGGAAGTCGTCGATCATCCGGTGCTGACGTTGTTTCAGCAGGTCAATCTGGCTCAGAACGCATTCGACCTCTGGGAATTGACGGAGCTCTATCTCGAAGTCGTCGGCTCTGCGTACTGGTTGCTCGACTTCGATCCGGTGCTGGGCATTCCGAGCATGATCTGGATTCTGCCCGCGCATCTGGTGACGCCGCGGCGGACGCCAGCGAGTGCGAACCTGGTCGACTACTACGAGTATCGTGGGCAGACGGTGCAGCAGTTGCCCGCGAATCGCGTCATCCATTTTCGCTTTCCCGACCCGCGCGATCCATACACCGCCGGCTTGAGCCCATTGCGGGCGTGCTTCGAGCAGTCGGCTCTCGTCTCGGACTTCACGGCGATGAAGCGCAGCTTCTACGAGAACACGGGCATGCCAAGCGTCGTGTTGACGCCGAGCGAGCCGATCAGTCCGGACGAGCGGGAACGGTTGGAGAAAATGTGGGCGCAAAAGTTCGCGCGTGGCGGGCAGGGGAAGGCGCTGGTTGCGGATTCGTCGCTGTCGGTGACGCTGCTCACGCATTCGATGGGGGACCTCGCCGCGCTCGCGGACATGAAGGCGACGAAGGCGGACATTGCCAATGCGTTTCATGTGCCGTTGCCATTCCTGTCGGGCGAGACGAACCTGGCGAACATGCAGGCGTCGGATCACCTGCACAAGTCGCTGGCCATCCTGCCACGGCTGCGGCGGCGCGACGAGAAGCTGAACGAGCAACTCATTCCGCTCTTCGATCCCAGCGGCCGGCTCTTCTTTCACACGCCGGACCCAACGCCGGCGAATCAGCAGTATCTGTTGCAGCAAGAGCAATCCGATCTGCGTTACGGCGTTCGCACGATCAACGAGATCCGCGCCGCGCGCGGCCTGGCGCCAGTCGCATGGGGCGATCGGCCGCAATGATGTGAAACATTACACGGAGCATGCACATGTCTCGATTCATGAAATCGCATTTCGACACCGAAGGCCCGTTCGGCCTGCCGATGAAAGACGTCCAGGCCAAGGCGCTGGAGGAACGGCTCAAGGCGCTGCCATCCGACGACGAGGCCTACACGCTGCGGCGTTGTGCATTCGAGCGCGGCGTGTCGGAACTGCAGCCAGGCGAGCGCGCCGACGTATCGTGGATCACGGAGGAGTCGCCGGACCGCATGGGGGACATCGTGCTGGCAAACGGCATGGACGATTCGCACTACCAGCTCAACCCGATCGTCACGCTCAATCACACTTACGATCAGCCGCCAGTCGGCCGCTCGCTGTGGCGGCGCAAGACACGCGATGGAGCGATGCGCGGCGTCAAGGCAAAGACGCACTATCCCGCTCGGCCGCAGGGCTGGACGCTCAGCGACTGGCCGCCGGACCTTGCGTTCGAGTTGGTGAAAGCGGGATTGCTGCGCGGCAAGAGCATCGGCTTCATCCCGCTCAAGCTGCGTGCCCCGACGCCCGACGAAATCGCGCAGACGCCGACGCTTGGCAACGTGCGTTACATCATCGAGCAATGGCTGCTGGCGGAGTATGCGTGCTGCTATTTACCGATGCAGCCGAACGCGGTGGTGGAGACGGTGTCAAAATCGGTGCCGACGGCATGGGCCGAGCTGCTCGGCCTGCCAACGCAGCCGAGCGTGCCCTTCACGGGGCTGGACGCGGTGCAATCGGCGGCGCGTCGCATGGCAACGCCGGAGCGCGTGGAGGAGGCGTGCGAGCGAGCGTGGCGGAAGGCACGCGGCTTGGTGGAGTGATGCGCTCTTGCAAATGTCAAAATCGACGCAGATAATCATTGAGCGTGTCTTCTGCTGCGAGCGGATCCATGAACAGATACTTGCTCAAGGCGACTCTGATCCTCACGAGCGCCGGCTTTTTGGTTGCTGGCGCAGCGAGTTTGATAGGCGCCGTCCGGCATGCGGACGAGGTAACGCCATTTGCGATGCTTTTGGTTCTGATCGCGATCATGATTATGTTCGGTGCGATACCATTCCTGGTATGGTCCGCCTTCGCCTGGGCAGCATGTTCCTACGACCGCACATTCGCGAGCTTTGCGACATTTCTATTCGGCCTATTTGTCTCAGGAGTCGGGCTTTGGGGCACGATCTATTTCACATGTATTGGCGACGACCCGTACTGGTTCTTCCTGGCAATGACGCTACCGATTGGGGCTGGTCAAACTCTGATGTGTGTACTGGGTTTTATCTGGATCGTGATTGCGCTGGATGAAATGGAGAATCCCCGATAGCGAATCTTTAGTTTCCCGTTACCGGCGTGTACGCCATCAATCAAAATCCGTTTACTGAATCTACAAATGGCAGGCATCCGAGCCCCGTTCACGGGGCTTTCCGCGGTAGCGGTATTAGGCCCGCCGTTGACGGCGGGTTTGCGGCCGCGGCGACATCTCATCCGCCAGCCCCGTTCACGGGGCTTCTCGCTGTTCCGGCTTTAGCCCGTCTTCCTGTTCAGAGACGCGTTCCAGTCTCTCGACCGTTTTGCCACGCGCGTGGTGGTCGCGCTGATTGCGGACGTAGTCCTTCACCCATGGCAAATTGGCAGTGCCGAAGGTGACGACACCGTAACCACTCTGCCATTCAAGAATCTTGCTGCCGAATTTCTGGTTCATCTCGTGGGACGACGCGCCTTTCAACTGGCCGATGAATTCGCTGATCAGCAGCGTCGGTGGAATGGTCACACACAGATGCACATGATTTTCGATGCCGCCGATTTCGTGCAGGAAGACGCCGGGCGTGTTGATGCATCGGCCCTTGAGGTAGTGATGGACCTCGGCTTCAACTTTGGGGATCACCAATGGAGCGCTTCCCTTGGTGTGCCAGACGACGTGGAGATGGATTTCGGAGTAATAGTTGCGCGACATGGCGATACCTGGGGCTGAAGCCGAACAGCGAGAAGCCCCGTGAACGGGGCTCGGAAGAGGATTGTGACCGATGTCTTACCCGCCGTCAACGGCGGGCCTAATACCGCTGTCGCGGCAAGCCCCGTGAACGGGGCTCGGTCATTGGATTTTGCCACTGATGTAAGAATTGCACCTAATCACTCTCGCGACTCGCCTTCGTGATCCGCCGGCACGGACGACATTCTCTGCGTCGACCGGATTTGTCGCAGCCAATGCTTACCTGCCACACCTGCCTTGCGAATCATCTCGATGGCGCTCGTTCGTGCCACGCGCACCTGCACCAGCTTGCGGACATGCGGCGTCAGGCGCAGCTTGTATGGCGCCTCGTCCGCCTGCAGGTCGAACTCGCTCCGGCCCAGCTCGATGGCGCGGCGGATCGCGAGGGTGAAGAGCACACCGCCGGGACGAACGTTCGGCGGCAAATCCATCCGGCGACCTGTCTGATAGCCAATCACCTTGCCGGCCCAGAGCATCGTATACAGGGCAGCCATCGGCTCGCCGCGCGCACGCAGGATCAGCAGCTCCAGCGCATCGCGCTCGGCCAGCAGGCGCATCATGCGGTCATGGAAATCGAGAAAGAGTGGCGAACGGAAGACGCCGGCCTGGTCGGCGCTGGCCCAACGTTCGTGATGCAGGCTCATCAGGATCGCCTTGCCGCGCTCGACGTCGGCGGGGGACGTGATGCATTCGAGCTCCATGGTGCCGTCGGCCCATTTGTTGAAGGCCTTGAGCGAGCGCTCGAGGTTGCGTCGGCCGTTGGCGGAATGGCGCAGCAGGTATTCGCGCCATGTTGACGGCAGTGGGATGTACGGCGCTCCAGCGATAACGCTGGACTCCGCACGGTATCCCGCGGCCGCGAACGCCTCGACAAGCAACTCAGGCATCGGCGTGTCCGCCGACATCATGGGCAGGACCACCTCGTCCCAGCCACGCATCGCGCCGATTTCGGCGACGACCGCCTTTGCCACCTTCGCCTCGGCGCCGCGCTCGGCAAGAATGCCGATGTGATTGGAGTAGATGCCATGCTCCGGCAGTTCGCCCGATGCGAGCAGCTCGAGGCGTCGGAACGGCAGCCAGCGTTTGTACCAGTGGCGACGCCACAACAGCGGCGCCAGGCCGACGAGGCGATCACCGTCGTGCACGCAGATGACTCGAAGCTGGCGACCTTGGTTGTTGCCGAAGACGGTCCACCAGGTCAGCAGCCAGTCGGGCGAGTGCGTGAGTTCGTTGCGGTCGCAGCGTTCGAGCAAGTCGGTCCACGCCGGGCGCAGCGTTTCCGCGTCGGCGATATCGATAACGACATCGCAACGAAGCGATCGCGTCATGCGCGGTGTAGAGATGTCGATGGACATATTGGCCTCTTCGTTTAGCCCCGCTTCGCAGAAGCGGGCGGACGTAACGCGTTGTCAGAAGCGCGTCACGTCCGCCCGCCTCTGCGAGGCGGGGCTAAACGCTCAATGCGCCGTGTCCTGTTTCTTGCCTTGCAGGATCGATTTCGCCGCGCTCATGGCGCGGAACGCGTGATACTTCAGCCAATCGCCGGTTGCCGATTGCCCGAAGGGGGTCGGCGTGATGCCCCAGTGGCGCAGGCGGTCGTTGAAGCCGTAGATCATGCCGCGGCGTTGCGTCTCGTGTGTCTGCACCGTGAGGGCGAGCGAGATCGAGATCTCGTTCGGCGTCGTCACCCAGTGCGGATGCGTGACCGGAATGTGCACGCCCGTGCCCGGGGCCATCTCGAACGCCACTGCCTTCCCGCGCCACGACTCGTCGAACGCCAGCGAGTGATGCCGGCCGCTGAAGAACAATTCGAGCGCTTCCTCTGACAGAATCGAGCGATCTTCGCCGTTGAGGACGAAGAACGTCTTGTTGCCTCGCACCTGCAAGAGAAAGTTGATTTCGGGATCCATGTGGTACGGCGTGGTCTGGTTTGGCGCCGAGATAAAGACATAGCCGACGCGATACCAGATGCCCTGCATCGACGGATGCCCGAGGGCGACGATTTCATCGATGCATTCGTGCAACAGCCGCTGGTACGCGGGTTCGAGTTCGATCTTCTTGAGCATGATGCGCGTGTCGGTCTCGGCCATGCGTTCGAAGCTTTCCTCGATCGACAGCTTGCGTCCGGGAATCTGGTCCGGCGTCGTCGCCACTTCACTGCGGCCGTTGTTGATGCGCACATACTTGTCCGGCAGATACTTCGCCAGCTGCAAAAGCCGACTCATCTCAAAGAGTGGATGGTTCGCAAGATTGTGGCGGACCCAGCACGCACGGGTGTTGAGGTTCGCCATCAGCAGTTCGCGATCCAGGACCATATGCGCAGTCATCGGCGACGATGTCGGCGACATAGCCGAATCGGTGGATACAAGAGAGACGGTCATGTACAGGGCCTCAGCGGATGGAGGAAGCCCAGGGGCGAGGTACTCGAGCCCCTGGCATCGGTCGCGCAAGTATAGGTCACAAAATCATTGCGCAGGACTGCCGTCGAAAAACAACAACCGACATCGCATCCTAAGAAAATCTAGTTAATATACAAAAATACACTATCGATCAGGGACGCACGAGTGAGGCGGCACAACCAACTCACGCGTCCTGGCGATCGCAAATGCCAACCCAATTCTCCAAGAGAGCAAAATCATGTTCGTGCAACTTACCAAAGAGTTTCTCGGCAAACCGATCGGCGAACGGATCGATGTGGCCGACGCGGATGCGGACCAGTTGATTCGCCAGGGCTGGGCGCAGGCGGTGCAGGATGATGTGTTGACGCCGGTGATCGGGCGGGCCCTGCAGAGCGGGCTCGATGACGCCGTCGAGCGGGCGATGCAGGCCTGGCTGCGCAAGCAGTCGGCGACGAGGCCGGGCGGTCGGCTGCCGTTCGCGGGGCTTGGCGACTCGGCGAGCGACGATCCGCGTGCCGGCTTCAAGAACTTCGGCGACTTCGCTCACGCCGTCCGCAGCGCCTGCCAGCCCGGCCGCCGCCCGGACGATCGGCTCGCCCTCATGGCCAAGGCCGCATCCGGGATGGGTGAGGACACCGGCTCGGCCGGCGGCTTCCTCGTGCCGACCGAGTTCGTGCAGAGCATCCTCGAACGGCTCTACGCCTCGCGCAACCTGCTCGGCATGACCGACTCGTACACCGTCTCGTCCAATGTCATCGCGTTCCCGCGCAGCGCGGAGACGTCGCGAGCCAACGGCTCGCGCTGGGGCGGCGTCCGGGCCTACTGGCACGATGAAGGCGACCAGACCACGACCACCGCGCCGACGTTCGGCCGCATGCAGCTCACGCTGCACAAGCTGTTCGTCATGATCAACGCCACCGACGAGCTGCTCGGCGATGCGGCTGGCGTGGCGCTCGAGCAATACCTGTTCCGCATTGCGTCGGAGGAGATCAACTTCGTCGCCTCCGACGCGATCCTCAATGGCAATGGGGCCGGTCAGCCGCTCGGCATCCTTAACTCCGCGCCGCTGATTGCCGTCGCTGCCGAGAGCGGCCAAAACCCGGACACGGTGGTCACCGCCAACATCCTCAACATGTGGTCGCGCATGTGGGCGCCGTGTCGGCAGAACGCCGTCTGGCTCATCCATCAGGATGTCGAGCCGCAATTGCAACAGATGACGATTGGCACCGGCGGCGCCCAGCTCGTGGTCTACGTCCCGCCCGGCGGACTCTCCGCCCAGCCGTACGGCACCCTGATGGGCCGTCCCGTCATCCCCGTCGAATGGTGCGCCACGCTCGGCGCGCAAGGCGACATTGTCCTTGCCGACCTGCGCCATTACGTCACCGCCACGCGCGGCGTGATCGACTCGATGATGTCGATCCACCTGCGCTTCGACTACGACGAATCGGTCTTCCGCTTCATCTTCCGCCTCGACGGCCAACCGTGGTGGTCCGCCCCGCTGACGCCGTATCAGGGCATCAACACCCAATCATGCTTCGTGACCCTCGCAGCGCGGTCGTGAGAATCAATGGTAGTCGACAATTCAGAAATCATCTCTTGATGGAGCAGATATTTCGTAGGGTGGGTCGAGCAACGCGAGGCCCACCGGAACAGCCAGAAGCGTGTTGCCACTCGCGGTGGGCCT
>DASRSQ010000585.1:0-5106 GCA_035656475.1 Gemmataceae bacterium
CCGGAGTACCGGGGGGAGAGGGGAATGCACACGATGTTTGCTTTGATGTTCACAATCGGCCTAGGCCGGCGGATTCAGAATTCTGCGCTCGAACACATCCGGGCGAATGCCGATGCCGAAGGATGCCAATCGTTCCAGGCAATGCGGGCGAACGCCGGTTGTGTGGAAGTAGCCCTGGGCGACCTGGTTGGCGTCCACGCCGGTTTGCTTGAAGGCGAACACGTCGTGCATGACGAAGTTGTCTCCCTCGATGCCGAGCACCTCCGACACCTTGACCACCTTGCGGGCGCCGCCGAGCAATCGGCTCACCTGCACGACAATGTGCACCGCCGAGGCGATCTGTCGGCGAATGACCCACATCGGCAGATCGAAGCCCGCCATGCCGACCATGATTTCCAGGCGGCCCAGCGCCTCGCGCGTGTCGTTGGCGTGGACCGTGGTCAGGCTGCCGTCGTGGCCGGTATTCATCGCTTGCAACATGTCGAGCGCCTCGGCGCCGCGGCACTCGCCGATGACGATGCGATCAGGCCGCATACGCAGGGCGTTGCGCACGAGGTCGCGCGTCGTGACTTCGCCGACGCCTTCGACGTTGGCCGGACGTGTTTCGAGTCGGCCGACGTGCGGTTGCTGCAGCCGCAGCTCGGCCGCGTCTTCGATGGTGACGACGCGTTCCTTGGCCGGGATGAAAGCGGACAGGGCGTTGAGCAGCGTCGTCTTGCCACTGCCCGTGCCGCCGGAGACGAGCACGTTCAGGCGAGCCCGGACGCAGGCGGCGAGGAAATCAGTCATCTCGACGGTGATCGATTTGTTGCGAACGAGGTCCTCCGCCATGATCGGCCGGGCGCCGAAACGGCGAATCGACACCATCGCCCCATCGAGCGCGAGCGGCGGAATGATTGCATTGACTCGGCTGCCATCGGGCAGACGGCTGTCCACCATCGGGCTGGTTTCATCGACGCGCCGTCCGGTCTGGCCGACGATGCGCTGGATAATGTGCACCAGATGGCGGTCATCGTTGAACGAAACATCGGCCCGCTCCAGCTGGCCGCGTCGTTCGACATAGACCGTGTTTGGGCCGTTGACGAGGATGTCGCTGATGGTCGGATCTTTGAGCAGTTGTTCGAGCGGGCCGAGGCCGAAGGTTTCGTCGAGGACCTCGCTGATGAGCCGTTCGCGTTCGCTGCGGTTGAGCAGGCTGGAACTGCGTCGGCACAGGTCGTCGGCAACGCGGCGCACCTCGGCGCGAAGCTGGTCCTTGTCGAGCGTGCCGAGGACCGAGAGGTCCATGCCGGCGATGAGTTGATGATGGAGCTGGCCTTTCAGGCGGCGGAGTTCGTCGGCGTTGCCCGAATCCATGCCGCCCGGGCCGGCGTAATCTTCTACACTCGTGCGTTCAGTGATCATGGTTGCTTCCGTGGTGACAATGACGGACGGGCACATCCATCGGAATCATCGATCCAAAACGCGTGTTAGAACATTCGAATGCCGTGCATGGTGTCGCTGCGGCGTCGTTCGAGGCAGGAACGCGCGATGCCGGTGATCGCCTGGGCGACGCGTGTTTTCGGAGAGTGCAATACGACCGGCTGGCCGACGTTGTTGGCGCCGTTGACGGTCTTGACGTCTTCGGGCACGAACTGCTCGAGTCGCTGGCCGATCGCGTTTTCGGCTTCATCGACCGGCAATTCGTTCGGCTGGCCGAATCGGCTCACGACCACGCGGATCTTGCCTCCCACGATGTCGAGCTCGTTCAGGTAGCCAAGAATGCGCCGGCAGCTGCGCAGAGAGGTGAAATCGAGCCGCGTCACCAGCAGGACGCTGTTGGCCTGACGCAGCGCGACGGTTTGTTCTTCGTGGAAGCAATCTTCGACGTCGACGACGACGAACGGAAAGCAGGTCCGCGCGAGCCGAATTCCCTCGGCGACGCCGGTCGGCGTCACGCGGCGGATGTCCTGGAACATTTGCGGCGAACCGAGCAGGTGGACGCCGCTGGCATGGCGCACCAGCATCTTCTCGAACATGGTCCGATCGAGACGCTGGGCGTTCGAGCAAAGGTCTGCGACGGTGAATTGCGGCTTGAGGTCGAGCAGCGAGGCGAGATCGCCGCGACCCGGCTTGAGATCAATGAGAGCGGCCTTGCCTTCGTCCTTGGCGAGGACGGTGGCAATGTTGGCGGCGAGCGTGCTGGCGCCGGTGCCGCCGCTGGCGGAAAGGACGGTGATCAGGCGACCAGCGGGTGTTTGATTTTCGCGTTTGATGCGCAGGCGCACCATTCCGGCTTCAAATTCGGTCTGGAGCTCGTCCTGGTTGACGAAATAGTCGGCGCCGCTCTGCAGTGCACGCAAGATCAGCTTCGGATCGCCGGCCGGGCCGACCGCGAGCAGATGGCCGGCGATCGAGCCGCGCATGCGCCGCAGGAAATCGAGGTCGCTCTCCGCGTCGTTTGAGAAGACAAGCATGGCCAGATCGACGTGATCCTGGATGCCCGATTTCTCGACCGAGGCGTGAGACAGGATGGCTGCCTCGCTACCAACCAATCCCTTGAGCTGGTGGGCGAGCAGGTCGGCGTGATTCCTGCTTACGATCAGTGTTTTCATGGCTGAGCGGGGAGCCTGCGGTTTGGGGCGAACCTAGGATCGGTGCTAGGGGAGAAAATTGCCTCCATTCGTTCCTAGCATTATTTTCAGGCCAATTCAAACTAGGTTGGTACGATTTTTCCTTAGCTGACGGTAGCGAGAGGTTGACAGAGATGTTCATCTGGCAAGAAACGGCTCTGAAGAGAGCGGCTGCAAACGAGGGAGCGCGAACCACTCGCAGGTCTGCGGGGCTTTGCCCAAACACGCCTTGAACATTAGTGAATGTAGGTTCGCGCAATTTTCGTGACCTACCGTTGCACGTCACAAAGACAATTACAGCAAGGATTTCTGGACTCGCTTCGAACGGTAGGTCACGCCGGGCGCCCCACCCCCCCTCCAATTGACCAATCCTGGCGTTTTGGCCAAAGTCGGTCTGCGGACCAGATGCTCACGAATCTGGGGCGGGGATGTCCTGCGGCAAGGTCGCTGTCCACTTTCTGATTCGGACATGTGCCCGGAGGTGGGAAGGGTGGCCGAAGGCAATTTCGACTCCGACTCCGGGGTGGCGCTGCCCGTGCTCCGCGTTATCTTTGCACACGATTGATCGAATCGGCCAGGACTTTGCCGGACTTGTGGCGCGGATGGAAAGCATCGCACGCAGAGATAATGCGGAGCACGGGCAGCGTGTCCCACAGTCGGGAGCGAAATATCCTTCGGCCGCCCTTCCCCTCTCCGGGCCATGTTGGACTGGTGCGGCCAGAGTCTGATATGTTCCGCGCGGAACAATTGCATGGAGTGCTGACCTTGCAATTAGGCAGTGGTCCCTGCTATTTGCCGCTCTTGGGGGGCCGTCGAAATTGAAATGGGACGGCCGGTCCGATGTCGAAGTAAACTCCTCGTGAATGAAAATTGATGCCGCCGATCTTGCAGGCGAGGAATTCGTCGTGGTTCCATTTGCGCTTCTCGTTGAAGCGACGAAAGAGCTTTTCTCCGTCGGCGATATATAGGTTGAAATACTGCTTGTTTACGGAATAACTGACGCCACGAAGAATGCCGGGCGGCTCGTCGATCCAGTGCCATTCGGCATCCTTGAGTTTGAAATGTTCGACGACTTCCTTGGCGGTCTTGTTGAGGCACTTTTTCAACGATTCCTCAGACGCCTCGGGCCTGTCTAACCGAGCGGATTTTTCAGCCGGCGGACCGATGAGGACCGCCACGTAGGGTAGTCCGTCCTCTGTCTCGGCTCCCTTCACTGCCGCGATCGCCCGGCTACCTGGTTCGTCCTTCAAGGAAATGGTTACCTTGGTGTACGCGGGCCCCCAGCCGTGAACGAGCACGGTAATGCGGCCATCCGCCCGCTCAGGAATATCTCCGCTCACATCGCAGAAGCAATGCTTGTCGCCTAGCTTCCCGTCCCACACCTCCGTGGCTTCGAACTTTTTGAAAACTAGAGGCACCCAACCGGTGGCGGCGGTGAACTTGGTCTGCACGCGCTTCTTGAGCTCCTCTGAAATCCAGGACTCGACGACGGGTTGGCTCTTGTCGCGAGCCGCTGGATCGGCGGGCAAGATGATCTTGACGTACACCTGATTTGGCAGAGCCCCCTTCTTCGGCGCCTCCTTCTGCGCTTCCACAACACAGGGAACCACGGCGAGCGTGCTGACGACTGCGATCGCGGTCAGGAAATGTCGTCTCATGATAAACACCCAGGTGAAGACGGTCGGCAGAACTCTCAGTATTAAGACGATCCAGACATCACGATGGACTATTTCGAAAAGAGGAGGACACACCCATGAGCGCGGACGCTATCGAGCGTTGCCGGGTGGTCCTGGTCGAAACGCATTATCCGGGCAACCTCGGCGCGACGGCGCGCGTGATGTTTAACTTCGGCCTGCGCGACCTGGTCCTCGTATCGCCGCGTGCCGAGCGGACCGACAAGAACGCTCTGCAGATGTCGACGCATGGCCAGCCGATCCTCGACAACGCGCGCACCGTCAGCGACCTCGACGCCGCCATCGGCGATTGCGTCCTGGTTGTCGGCACCTCGGCACGCGTGGGGGGCCTGTTTCGCCAGCAAAACGTCGGCCCGCCGGCGGAGATCATGCCGCACGTCGTCGACGTGATCCAGCAAGGCCGGCCCGCGGCGCTCGTGTTCGGGCCGGAGCCGACGGGCTTGTCGAACGACATCGTCACGCGCTGCCATCACCTCGTTCAGATCCCGACGGGTGACGCATATCCGGCTCTCAACCTGGCCCAGGCCGTGGCGATCTGCCTGTACGAGTTGCGCCTGACGCTTCTGCAAGCGCGCGTTCCGGTCGCCGACGCCGAACGGGCCACGATGGACGCGCAGGAGCCGATGTTTCGCCAGCTCCAGACGGCGTTCGAAGAGATCCACTTCCTTTACGGCGACAAGGCGGAGCCGCTGATGCACGCGCTCCGACACATGCTCGGCAAGGCGCGGCTGAGCGATATGGAGGTGCGTTTGCTGCTCGGTCTCGCCCGGCAAATTCGCTGGTATGTCGCCAATCACCCG
>DASRSQ010000586.1:0-10151 GCA_035656475.1 Gemmataceae bacterium
ATGGATGCAATTGGTCACACGATTGTCCTTGCGAAACGAATCATCCGACTTGTAGCGTATCGTGCCGCTCTCCAGGCGAGCTTTCTTGCGTAGCGCCTTCTCGAACAATTCAGGCTCGATCAGGTAAGGTCCCCACATCGACACACGTTCGCCGTTGCGGCGCACGTACTCGATCGTCTCGTGTAGCTCGAAATTGTGTCCGGGCTCGGCACACAGGGCGCCGGTGCGAATGACGAGGTTGGCAGGCAGCCAGCTGATCGTGTGCGCCTCATAAACGGCGCCCGCAGGGCAGGGGCCGTCGCCCGGCCAGGTGACGCGCACAAACGTGGCGAAGGTGTGGGCGTGGTTGACGTTGTTGGGAATTTGCTGGGAGCCGAACATCAGCAGATAGTAGGCTTCGCCCGCCTCTACCGGTTCCGGAATCCAGAAAGATGCAACTACGATCGCGCAAAGCGCGGCGAAACCGCGAAACGGGACACGGATGAGCATGGTGTGCCACCAGTTTTCTGCAGGGCTTCCGCCCAATCCTTTCCTCGGAGCAGCTCAGTCGCAACTCGATCTCTGTGCAATTGTGGGCAAGCGGCAGTTCGATTCGGCAAGGTTTGCCGATTGTCTCAGAGTTGCGACGTGGGCCAGGTCGGTTGCGGGCGATCGAGATAGACGACAAGATGCTCGTGCGGCGTGCCGCGCAAGGCACGCTCGCAGAAGATGACGTTGAACTTGGTGCCCGTCTTGTCGGGTACATAGACGCTATCCTGCGTGGTGCCGGTCGATTGTCCGGAGTAGCCGTCGCGAATGTCGACGCTGACGTCGACGAGCATCGTGTGCGTCCAGCTCACCTCGCTGGCCTGCCGATCGCGGCCGCGCACAAAGTCGGGACGCAGGAAACAGGCCACGGAGGCAACATCGGGCGACGCCGGCGGCGTGTTGCCATCACGGTAGATGTCGCAAGTAGCGTTCGGCAGGGTCGGAATGCTCATGGAATCTCCTCATTGAATGCCTAAATCCATTCAAACATCCTCCGCGCGCCGTTTCCATGTCAGCACACTCGAACCTTTGCGGCTCATCTTTTGTCCGGTAGAATGGCATAGTCAAACGCCCCGCCCAAACTCAGACGAAACCTATGGCGCAACTCAAAATCCAACGTGACTGGCTCGAGGAAGCGAAGCAGCGCAGCAACCTCAGCGATCAGGAACGTGCCCAGGTTGAGAAGATCCTCGGCGAAGGCACGCCGAAGGGCCAGGTGTCCGCCGACGTCAGCGATTTCCCCGCGCCGTTTCTGCACGCGCTTCTCGATGACGCGAGGCTCACGGCCAATCAGCGCGCCATCGTGTCGATGGAAATCCATGGCATGTCGCAGACCAAGGTCGATCGCGACAAGGTCTACACCGCTGTCGTAGAAACGCCAGTCCAGTTCGGCTCCATGTTCTCCAACCTCGGTAGCAAATCGCCCAACGTCGAGATGTTCTGGAACGGCCGCTGGTACCCGGTCATCATGCATGTGCAGTTCCTCAAGAACGACAAACACCTCTCGAAGACCGTGCTGATCTATGCGCACCTGTCGATCTGCGAAATCAGCTATTGCCAGACGCACGTGATCCACCCGGAGTACTTCCTCGACGACACCGGCCATCGCCGCGAGCGCACGATCATCGACGTGCTCTGCCAGCTCGGCCTGCGCAAGCTGCAGACGACGCCGACCGACTTCAACCTGAAACTGCTGCGCGCCGAGCGCCTGAGCCGAGGCACCGGCCAGGTCGTGATGGTGACGGGCCCGGTGCTGAAGGCGGCGACCTACGCCTGGTGGTCGCGCATCGAATCGCAGGCGCTCGGCACCCAGGAGTTCCCGCGCAAGGCGGTCGTCGAGCCGGAGCTGGAGGTCAACGAGAACCAGCGCAACTATTACGCGCCGCAGGGTGGCGAGACGCCCAGCCGGCTGCCGTTCGTGCGCGTCTTCAGCCTGGAAACGAAGACGTATGTGTACGCCGACGTCGACGATGTACGCGACTACGATTTCGACACCACGGCACTATCGCGGCTGCAGCTGCCGAGCGAGATGCTGTCGATTCTGACGCGCGTCTTCAACACGCCCGTCGAGCAGATGTTCGGCGACCTCATCCAGGGCAAGCACGGCGGCCTCGTTATCCTCGCGTGCGGCAAGCCGGGCGTCGGCAAGACGCTCACCGCCGAGGTCTATGCCGAGACCACCGAGCGCCCGCTTTACGTCCTCGAACTCGGCGAGCTGGGCACGAACGTCGCGCAGGTGGAAGAGAACCTGCAGCGCGTCTTCACGCGTGTCGCACGCTGGAATGCGGTGCTGCAGTTCGACGAATGCGAAATCTTCCTGACCGAGCGCGGCGAGGACCTCGAACGCTCCGCGATCGTCGGCATCTTCCTGCGCCTGCTCGACTACTACCGCGGTATTCTCTTCCTGACGACGAACCGCCCGGACGTACTCGATCACGCCGTGATGAGCCGGGTCATGTTGAAATTGTCCTACCCCGACCTGACACGCGAATCGCGGGCGGTCATCTGGCGAACCATGTTCACGTCTGCGAGCCTGAAGCTCGTGGAAGGCAGTTTTGAGGAACTCGCCGAGAGCGAGATGAACGGCCGGCAGATCCGCAACATGGCCCGCCTGGCGAAAATCCTCCATCCCGACGGCGCCATCACGCTGGGACAAATGCTGCAGGTGCTCAAGTACGGCTGTGGGAAATAAGAGTGGGCAAAACCATGGAGGGCAAAATCATAAATGCGGAGAGGTCGTTCGCTCAATCTCTTCCGCCTTTATGATTTTGTCCTCCATGATTTTGCCCATTCTGCATCCAATCAACTCTGGCAAACGATTCAAATCGCGCATCTGGTAAGCCCAAATTGTCTGCTAAATCACGTCGTTGTCCCAACCTTATGGGGAATCCCTGAGGAAGCAGGGACATCGGGATTAGCCGCAGACTCACGTGCCCATGGTGCGAGCATCGTATGCCAGAGATTCGTGCCGCGACAACGATTGAGTGATGAGAAATCGTCGCGTATCTGCGATCGATCTGTTTACGTATCCCTTTGATTATCTTTGATTTGCACGTACAGTCCGAAAAAGCGGCGGCAGGGATTTTGATTTGGCCCGCAGTTTGCTATTTCTCCCTTCAATCCGCCGTCCGGCTTGGTAGTCATGGGAGAGGTGGCTGCTGGGTCGAGACGGCTTTTTTCATTTCTCTGCTCCGATAAACTCACTTCGCATTTCAACCCACATATGATAATCTTGCTTTAGATAGTGGCGGTGATTCGCCGCTCAGGATGTGCATCGTGCGCCCAATGACTTGGACGGTTTCATGCTGAGTCCGACTTCCCTACCCAGCGAGAAGGAGGCGACTGCGAGCCTGCGCGTCCAGAACGTCAATCGTTTCGGTTCGGTCTGGTGGAATCGCCTCAAGGCCTGGTTCGGCGTGCCGCATCAGCGCAGGCTTGCCTATGCCGCCCTGCAGATCCCGCGCATCCGCCACTGGGAAGCGGAATTCGACAAGCTCAGCGATGACGAGGTCCGTCACGCCGGCCTGCATCTGCGCGGCCGCGCCCGCGGCGGCGAATCGCTCGACGATCTCCTCGCCGAAGTCTTCGGCCTCATCTGCGTCTCCGCGAAGCGCCACGTCGGCCTGCGGCCGTTTGACGTTCAGCTCGCCGCCGGCGTCGTCCTGCACAATGGCGCGCTCGCGGAGGTCTCGACCGGTGAAGGCAAGACGTTGATCGCGACGCTCCCGGTTGCGCTCAATGCGTTGCAAGGGCAGGGGGCTCATGTCACCACCGTCAATGACTACCTCGCCCAGCGCGACGCCGACTGGACCTCGCGCATCTACACCGGCATCGGCCTGACCGTAGGCTGTCTGCAGCAACGCATGACCGATGACGCCCGCAAGGCCGCCTACGCCGCCGATATCACCTATGGCACCGCGTCGGAGTTCGGCTTCGACTTCCTGCGCGATCGTCTCAAGACCAAAGGCGGCGCGGGTCAGAGCGTCCCGTTCTGGGCGGCCTGGTCCAGCACCGGCATGGATTTCAAGCCCCTCGACCCGAAGGTGCAGCGCAGCCATCATTACAGCCTGGTTGACGAAGCCGACAATATTTTCATCGATGAGGCCCGCACGCCGCTCGTAATCAGCACCGAATCACGTGCTGCCACGGAGGCGGAAGCCGTGGTCTACAAGTGGGCTGACAAACTCGCCAAGGAGATGATCCGGGATAAGCATTTTTACCTGGACGAGAAAAAGCAAAAAGTCGAGCTGACCGACGAGGGGCGGCATCTCGTGCGCTACTCGAACCCGCCGTTCGGCCAGCATTCCCACGCGATGGACAAGCTGCACGAACATGTCGAGCGCGGCATCCACGCTAACTTCCGCTTTCGGCTCGATCAGCATTACATGATCGTGGACAACAAGATCGTCATCATCGACGAGAGCACCGGCCGTCCGATGCCCGATCGTCAGTGGAACGAAGGGCTGCATCAGGCGGTCGAGGCCAAGGAAGGGGTGCCGATCAACTACAAGACCGATCATGCGGCGCAAATCACCTATCAGTCGTACTTCAAGCTCTACAAGAAGCTGTCGGGCATGACGGGCACGGCGATCCAGAACTTCTGGGAGCTGCGGCGGGTGTACAAGCTGTGGGTCGTGCAGGTGCCGACGAACCGGCCCAGCATTCGCGAGGTGATGCCCGATCGCGTGTTCCCGACCGAGGACGCCAAGTTCGACGCGATCGTCGAGGAAGTGAAGAAGTTGAAGCTGGAAGGCCGCCCCGTGCTGATCGGCACCCGCTCGGTCGACAAGTCGGAGAAGCTGAGCAAGAAGCTGCTCGACGCCGGCGTCGTGCACTACGTCCTCAACGCGAAGCCAGGCAACGCCGAGCGCGAGGCGGACATCATCGCCCAGGCCGGGCGCGCCGGCAGCGTCACGATCGCGACGAACATGGCTGGCCGTGGTACGGATATTCTCTTGGGTGGAAACGCGGAGTCGATTGCCTGGTCGCAGCTCAAGACGCACTTCAAGCACATCCACGAAGTGCCGCCCGACATGCTGAAGCAGATGATCGAACAGGTCGAGACCGCGGAGAACACGAAGTCGAATAACCAGGCGGTGGTCCTCGCCGGCGGCCTGCACGTCATCGGCACCGAACGCCACGAAGCTGCCCGCATCGACCGTCAGCTCATCGGCCGTGCCGCCCGTCAGGGCGACCCGGGAAGCTGTCAATTCTTCCTGTCGCTGGAGGACGAAATCCTCGAGGGGCTTGGCCAGGGCCGCCAGGCCTATCTGCAAAAGCTCGGCCAGGAAGGCGGCAATCGCAACTGGGACGCCTACGTCAGCGAATTCCAGAACGCCCAGCGCTACGTCGAAAAACGCCACTACCGCCAGCGTCTCGATCTGATGAACTACGAACGCCAGCGGCAGGAGATTTTGAAGGATCTGGGCGCGGATCCGTATGTGGATTGATTGATCATCATGCTGCCCGCCGCCGCGCCGCATTCCCCGTCACGCTGGCAACGAAGCCGAACAGCTCGTCTTCGAAGCGCTCCAGCCGAAAACGCAACGCATGCGTCCGCAATCGCAGCGGATCGAATGACGCGCGATTGTCCTCGAATTGCAGCATCGTGTCGGCCAGGCAATCGACCGTTTGTTTCGGAAACCACATGCCGGTTGCCGTGAGATTCGGCCACGGGACGACGGTCTCGGTCGCGCCGCCTTTGCCGTAGGCAATGACCGGCGTGCCGCAGGCCTGGGCTTCGACCGGGACGATGCCGAAATCCTCCTCGCCAGGGAAGAGCAACGCGGCACAACGGCGCAGATGATCGCGCAACACCTCGTCCGATTGCCAGCCGAGGAACACGATCTTGTCGCTGGCGAAGCGTGTCAGCTTTTTCTCGTCCTGCCCGGAACCGATGACGATCAATTTGCGCCCGAGTTTACGGCATGCATCGATCGCCAGGTCGAGGCGCTTGTACGGCGCGAATGCGGACAAGATAAGGTAGAAGTCTTCGCGTGGCACGTCGGCAGGGCAGTAAAAGTTCGTATCGGCCGGGGGATGAATGACAACTGCGTCGCGCCCGTAGCATTCTTGAATCCGACGGCGCACGACTTCGCTGTTGGCGATGAAATGTGTCACGCCTTCGCTGGTGCGGCGGTCCCAATCGCGCATCCGGGACAGGACCTTGTTCGCCAGCCATTTCTTGACGCCGTGGAAATATGAATCCTGCATGTGCCAGGCGTAACGCATCGGCGTGTGGCAGTAACAAAGATGCACCGCGCCGGCAGGAACGGTGACTCCCTTGGCGACGCAATGGCTCGAACTGATGACGACATCGCACGCCGGCAGCGTCCAGCCGACGGCTCGCGGCATGAGCGGGAGCGTGTAGCGATAGTAGCGATCGATTCTGGGAAGCTTTTGCAGAAAGCTCGTCACGATCGGCCGATCCTCGATGACGCGGCTGACGGAGCCTTGTTTGTGAATCAGCGTGTACAGCGGCGCGCTCGGCCAGTGTCGGCACAGCGATTCCAGCACCTTCTCGCCGCCGCGCATCCCGGTCAGCCAGTCGTGGATCAGAACGACGCGCAAATCCGCATCCATGCAGTTCTCCCGCCAAGAAGCCCAGGGAGGTGCCGAGTTTACCGCGCCGCCAAAATTCGGCCTAGCCGAAGTCGGAATTCAGCATTCAATACCCGCACCCCCTCACTTTTACCAGGAGCCTACGATGTATCGCTTTGCCTGCGCCGCCCTGCCTGTGCTGTTCGCCCTGTCTCTCGCCCACGCCGGCGAAAAAGCCGTGACGCCGTTCAACGGCAAGGACCTCACCGGCTGGAAGCTGCGTGGCAAGGACGACAAGAACAAATGGCAAGTCGGTGCCGCCAGCGTTGACGACAAGGGCAACCTTACCTTCAAGAAAGACGGCACCGATCTCGTCAACACCGCCGGCGGCGGCATCGATATCTACACCGAACAGGAATTCGGCGATTGCCTCGTCGAAGTCGAGGTCATGGTCCCCAAGGGCTCCAACTCCGGCGTCTATCTGATGGGCCGTTACGAGATCCAGGTGCTCGACAGCTTCGGCAAAAAGACGCTGACCTACCAGGACATGGGCGCCATCTACAGCATCGCCGTCCCGAAGATCAACGCCTGCAAGAAGGCGGGCGAATGGCAGAAGTTCGTCATCGACTTCCAGGCCCCGCGCTTCGACGGCAAGAAAAAAACCGCCAACGCCAAGTTCGTGAAAGTCCAGCTCAACGGCGAGACGATCCACGAAAACGTCGAGGTCACCAAAGGCGCCACCGGCGGCGCCCTCGGCGGCGAAGTCCCGGTCGGCCCGCTGATGTTCCAGGGGGACCATGGTCCCGTCGCGTATCGCAATGTGCGCGTCACGCCGAAGAAGTGAACTTTCGGTCTCCCCTCTCCCTCTGGGAGAGGGGCCGGGGGTGAGGGCGGAACTTTCGGCGACCGGGCGCTTCAGCCTCACCCCCAACCCCTCTCCCAGAGGGAGAGGGGAGCTGAATGGAAGAATCCCCTAAGAAAAATCCCCATCTGTCCCCCGCCATCACATCTGCAACAATAAACGCATTCATCATCGATACATCCTCAAGGACGGGCTCTCATGGCCAACCGCCCCTTCGTGCATCTTCACTGCCATACCCACTACAGCCTCCTCGACGGCGCGAGCCGAATTCCCGAGCTGTGCGCGCACGCCAAGTCGCTCGGCATGAATTCGATCGCCATGACCGATCACGGCAATCTTTTCGGCGCCATCGAGTTCTACAAGGAATGCCACGCCGCCGGCCTGAATCCGATCGTAGGCTACGAGGCGTATGTCGCCCCGACGTCGCGCACCGATCGCACCATGAAGAAGCGCGGCGAATCGGGCTACCACCTCACGATGCTCGCGCAGAACATCGTCGGCTTCAAGAACCTCGTCAAGCTCGCCTCGCTCGCGTACCTCGAAGGCTACCACTACGTGCCTCGCATCGACAAGGAACTGCTCGAAGCTCACGCGGAAGGCATCATAGTCCTGTCGGGCTGCGCGTCGAGCGAGTTCAGCGACTACATCCTGCTCGACCAGATGGACAAGGCTCGCGAAACCGCGCAGTGGTTCCATCGCGTCTTCAAGAAAAATTTCTACGTCGAGATCCAGAACAACGGCCTCGACATCCAGAAGAGATGCGCGGAAGGGGCCATCGAAATCGCCAACGACCTGGGCCTGCCGCTCGTGGCGACGTCCGACGCGCATTATCTCAAGCAAGAGGACAATTACGCCCACGACGTGCTGCTGTGCATCAACACCGGCCGGTTGCTCAAGGACGAGAACCGCATGCGCTATGGCAGCGACCAGTTCTACGTCCGCCCGCCGGAGGAGATGTACAAACTGTTCCCCGACCACGAGGCAGCAGTCAAACGCAGTCAGGAGATTGCGGACAGGTGCGACCTCAAGCTCGACTTCAAGGCTCGCCACTTTCCCGTCTTCACGCCGCCCGAAAAGAAGACTGCGGAAAAATACCTACGCGAACTGGCGGAAGCAGGACTTGTCGAACGCTACGGCCCAACGGCGCCCGCCGAAGCCCAGGCCCGCCTGGAAGCCGCCAAGGAACGGCTTGAGCATGAGCTGGGCATCATCTGCAAGATGGGGTTCGCTAGCTATTTCCTCATTGTCTGGGATTTCGTGCGCTTCGCGATCAGCAAGAACATCCCGGCCGGCGCCCGTGGCTCCGCCTGCGGCGCCATCGTCAGCTACGTGCTGCGGCTCAGCAACGTCTGCCCGCTCGAGTATGACTTGCTGTTCGAACGCTTCCTCGATCCGAATCGCTCGGAGGCGCCTGATATCGACATCGACTTCTGCCAGGAACGCCGCGAGGAAGTCATCCAGTACGTGCGCGAGAAGTACGGCGAAGCGTCGGTGGCCCAGATCGGCACGTTCGGCACCATGGCGGCCAAGGCTGCACTCAAGGACGTTGGCCGCGTCATGGACGTGCCGCTCGAACACGTCAATCGGCTCACGGGCATGGTGCCGAAGGTGTTGAACATTTCGCTGCCGGAATCGCTGCAGCAAAGCCCCGACCTGAAGCGGGAGTACGACTCGAACGCCGACGTTCGCAAGCTGGTCGACATCGCCATCAAGCTGGAAGGCACGAACCGCAACGCCGGCACGCACGCCGCCGGCGTCGTGATCGCGAACGGCCCGATCACCGACTACGTGCCGGTGCAACGCATCACGCGCAAGGACGGCAAGGAAGGCTCGATCATCACGACGCAATGGGTGATGGGGGACCTCGAAAAAGTCGGCATGCTCAAGATGGACTTCCTCGGCCTGCGCACGTTGACCGTCGTTGAGAACACCTTGAAGTTGATCCGCAAAACACGTCTCAAGCGGCCGGACTCGCTTGAAGAAATCAAGGACCGCGACCCGCGCACCTATGACCTCCTGAAAAACGGCCTCGACGCCCAGTCGCTCACCGATGGCCCCACCTACCAGCTCCTCCAGCGCGGGGACGCTCGCGGTGTGTTCCAGCTCGAATCGGACGGCATTCGCGAATTGCTCAAGCGCATGAAGCCCGACAACATTCGCGATCTCATCGCCACCAACGCACTCTATCGACCCGGCCCGCTGTCGGGCGGCATGGTCGATGCCTACGTCAATCGCAAACACGGCCGCGAGAAGCCGACGTATGTGCATGAGATCATGGAGAAGGTGCTCAAGGAAACCTTCGGCATCCTCGTCTATCAAGAGCAATGCATGCGCATCCTGAATCAGCTCGGCGGCATCGAGCTGGCCAGCGCGTATGCCTGCATCAAGGCCATCTCGAAGAAAAAAGAAGACATCATCAACGCTCGCAAGGTCGACTTCATCAAGGGCGCCAAGGAACGCGGCGTCCCCGAAGAAACCGCGACCGAGATCTTCGGCCTGATCGTCCACTTCGGCGGCTACGGCTTCAACAAGTCCCACTCGGCCGCGTACGCCAAGCTTGGCTATCAGACCGCGTATCTCAAGACGCACTATCCCGCCGAGTTCATGGCCGCGTTGCTCACGAGCGAAATCGAAGACTCGAACAAGCGCGACATCATGGTCGAACACATCGACGACGCGCGCCGCCTGGGCGCCGAGGTATTGCCGCCGAACATTCAGGAAG
>DASRSQ010000587.1:0-6230 GCA_035656475.1 Gemmataceae bacterium
GATCCTCCTTGATCAACAAATTCCCGGCGTTTGCGGAGCCATTCCGCCAAAGCTAAAAGCGCTGGAATTTCGATTATGGGCCAAGAGGGGGAGGATCGACAAGGCAGATATTCAATGGCACTTTGATCGGCACTTCCTCGAGTGGGATCTCGGCCAGGAATACCTCCGCTTGCGCGGCAACAAAGCCTTCATTTCCGACGCGTCGCCGGTCCCTTTCGTGATCAACAACGACGGCACGCTCTCGCGCCATGCGGCCGAAGTCTTTGTCACGTCGCTGCTCGAAGCCGAAAAAATCGGCGCGTTGCCGGAGCAGCTTCACGTGCTCGAACTCGGCATCGGCGTCGGGCTCTTTGCGCGCTTCTTTCTCGATCACGTCCAGGACCTTTGTCGGCAACTCAAGAAGGACTACTACCAACGCCTCACCTACATCGCGGCCGATCGCTCGCAACGCATGTTGTCCGACCTTTTGCGGCACGGCATCCTCGCCAATCATCCAGGCCGCTTCCGCGTCCGCCAGGTCGATGCGATGCAGCCCGAGCAAGTGTTGTCTTCAGAGGTTGCACTCCAGTCGCTGACAGAAAATGCACCCCCTCACCCCCAGCCCCTCTCCCCCGAGTACAGGGGCGAGGGGAGCCGCGAGACTTCGAGCAACAGCCGGAAAAGTCAGCCACTCAGGGCCGTCTTTCTCAATTACCTGCTCGATTGTTTGCCGTGCTCGGTGCTCAAGTTCGACGGCGGCCAGGCGACGCAGCTCTACGTGCGGACCTGCGTCGCGCGCAACATCAAACTCGCCGACTACACCGACCTCACGGCCGAGCAGCTTCGCCAGCGCGCCGCTTCCAGTGATCCCAGGGCTCGCGCCGAGCTGCTCGAAGTCTACGGCCTGTTCGCGTCGGAGTACGACTATCGCCCCGTCGAGCTACGCGATCTTCCCTATGGCGACTTTGCCGCCGAATATGGCCGGCGTTCGAAGAACCTGCTACACAGCTACGGCGCCATCCAGAGCCTGGAACGCCTGCTCGACCTCGTCGCCGACGACGGTTTCATCCTCGTCAACGACTACGGCCCGATGAGCAACTATGCGTCGCCGCGGCAAATGGTGGAAGGCGGCAAGGATCTGCGCTGGATCAATTTGCGCGGTTGCGCCACGTCAGGTAGTCGTCGATCACGCGAAGCAGTTCTGAGTCGAACGGCAAGCGCAGGCGGAATCGCATTATTTCCTGGGAAATGTGCGGATTCGGCAGGAATGTGGCGATGCGGATGTCGCGATGACAAACACGTTCGGAGCCGGGCCCGATTGAAAATCGTGGCGTGGGATCTAAACTTGAACGCATCGCAAGGAGCGCCGTCGCTGGCCTGGCGAAGGCGCATGGAATCGTTGCCGTTCGATGCAAAGGATGTCTGCATGGTGTGGCCGGCAGTGGGCGGCGTCGTGGCGACCGGGCTCGTTCTCGCGGGGGCCGGCGTGGCCTGGCAAATCCGCCGTCGGCACATGCAGCGCTGGCTCCCCGCCTACCTCGCCAATCGCTCGCGCTATCTACCCGTCACTCCGGACGAAGATGTCCATCTGCTCCTCTGCCTGTGCGATCATTACGAGCCGCGGGCGGGCAATGCGAGCATCGAGCGCGGACGCCAGCGCGTGGCTGTCTGGAGCGAGCGCTACCCTGCCCAGTTCGGCCGTTTTCGCGACAGCGACGGGCGAACGCCGCGCTATTCATACTTCTATCCGATCGAGGACTATCAGGCGGAGTACATCGACGCGCTGGCGAAGCTGTGCCGGCAGGGTTTCGGCGAGGTCGAGGTCCATTTGCATCACGACAGGGATACGCCGGAGAACCTGCGTGCCAGACTGCTCGAGGCCTGCGACATTTTCTTCCGGCAACATGGCTTGCTGTCGCGGCACCGTGAAACCGGAAAAATCGGCTACGCCTTCATCCACGGCAACTGGGCTCTGTGCAATGCTCGCCCCGACGGTTGGCATTGCGGGGTGGATCACGAGATTCCGATTCTGCTCGAGACCGGCTGCTTTGCCGACCTCACGTATCCCTCGGCGCCGAGCGCGACGCAGCCGCCGCTCATCAACCGCATCTACTGGGCAGGCGATCGGGCCGGCGGTCGGCGTTCGCAGGATGTCGAGACCGCGGATCCAACCAACGCGCTGCTGATGATCCAGGGTCCGCTGCTGCTCGACTGGCGACGCCGCAAGTGGGGGATTATTCCGCACGTCGAGAATGCTTGCCTGCAGACGACACAGCCACCGAGCATCGACCGGTTGCACCACTGGTTGCGGGCGCGCGTGCAGGTGCCGGGCCGGCCCGACTGGTTTTTCGTCAAGCTGCACGCGCATGGCGCGCCCGAGCACGATCACGAAGCGCTGCTCGGCACGCCGATGGTGCGCTTCCACGAGGAGTTGGCCGAGCGGGCCCGGGCCAATCCGAAATTCCACTACCATTACGTGACCGCCCGCGAGATGGCCAACCTGGCCCGCGCGGCCTTTGCGGGCTATCAAGGCGATGTCGCCGGCGCGCTCGACTGGGAGATGGTTTCTCTTCTCGGCTAGTCTAGTCTCGTGTCCCGTCAAGGTGGCTCGCGCAGATTACGCAAACCAGGCACCCCAGCGAGACGCCTGCGGCCAACTGGCCTCGACGCCAGAACAGAAATTTTCGTAAGATGCCGCGGTCGATGTCGGAACGGTCAAGGAGGACCAGGCATGGCCGAGGAAGTCAAGGAAAGCGTCGTCAAGAGCACTGTCACCAACTGGGTCAAGGGCATCGTGACCAGCATCTTTGGTCTGCTCTCCGGCGCGGCTCTGATGTACCTGACGCCGGTGGTCAACAACGTCGTCAAGCCGGCCAAGCCGATCGCGAACTTCGCCGCCCAGGTCAACGGTCCCAGCGTTCAGTTCAACAATCGCTCCACCGGCGGCACCGAAGGCTGGTGGGATTTCGGCGACGGCTCCGCCCTGGAGCCGTTCGATCCCAAGGCTGAGAACATCACCCACACCTACAAGAAGCCGGGCACCTACAGCGCCAAGCTCAGCCTGCAAAACCTGATTGGCGAGTCGAGCGAGCGTGCCGCCCCCGTCACGGTCGATGCCGATGCGCCGGCGAGCAAGGTGGAACTCGCGTCGTTCGACCTGATCCCGATCACGCCGCGCGAGACCGCACCGGCGGTCTATCGGCTGCAGGCCAAAGTTGCTGGCGCCACCCATTGCATCCTCTGCCGCGGCGACCATCGTCCGATGGAAATCATTGATGACCCGAACCGGCTCGATCAACTCATTTCCTTCGATGAGATGGGCACATACACCGTTCGACTAGCGGCCGTCAACGGCAAGCAATTGATCGAGAAGGCGCAGGAAATCTTCGTCGGCGCCAACGAGGGAGGCGAGCTGCTCGCCAAGGTCAAGGTGTCGTATCAGGCCGTGCGCGTCGAACGCGTTACCAAGACCTGGCGCATCCACTGCGGCTGGCAGGGGGACCTGAACGATCCTTATTCGTCGTTCCGCCGGGAGCGCCAGGCGGATCCCGGAACGATCATCGTGGGTGCAGAAATTGTCAACAAGGCGGATGAGACGACGCCGCGCAACCTGGAATGCAAGCTGTCGGAGGACCGCACCAAGGTCGTGCTGACAGGCGAACTGGTGCGTCCCACCGGCGTGTTGCTGCAAACGCAAACCGCGCCACGCTGGTTGGCCACGGTGAAGGCCACGCTGGAACGCCGATCGGCGCCGCGCACGCTGCAACCCGACGAGGTAACGATGGCGGTCGGTCCAGGTCGTTCGGTGAAGATTCCGATGCAGGCGCTGCGTCAGGGTTGGGAGCCGGTGAAGGCCCAGGTGAGCATGGAATTGTGGGACGGCAATCGCAAGATCTGGTCGGGCGAGCCGCCGATCGCGAATGCGGCGATGATATG
This sequence comes from Gemmataceae bacterium, assembly GCA_035656475.1. GTDB lineage: Bacteria > Planctomycetota > Planctomycetia > Gemmatales > Gemmataceae > SIAQ01. The sequence goes on from DASRSQ010000587.1 coordinate 3,916, forward strand.
GAAGAATCAGAATTGCACGATGAGCGCCGTGCAACAGAGCGACGGCATCCTGGTGACGATCTCGGGTCAGGGAGTGCCGGCGACGCCGGTGGTGCTGCCGAAGCCGGTGGTAGATCCGGCCCCCGCGTTGCCGATGCCGCCAATCGCTCCGCCTCCGGTGATTGAGCCGGCGCCGATGCAGTCTGTTGGCCCGATGATTCGCAAAGTCGGCTACGAATTCGATCCGCGCCATCCATTTAAATAGCAATTCGTGAGTCCCGTTTAGCCGCAACGCCGCAGGCGTGCGTGGGCGTGATCAACATCAACGATCCCGTCTGCCCATGCCTGCGGCGTTGCGGCTTGGCGCGCGCTCCTATAATTTAAACAGAGCCCCATCGCGTCGAGGTATGACCATGGCCGTTGCTGGATTGCGCCCCGTGGCGCTGAAAAAAGATGGCGAGGATCGTCTCGTCATCGAATGGAACGATGGCCATCGCAGTGAGTACCTGTGGACGCATTTGCGCAGCAACTGCCCGTGCGCGGGATGCCGGGAGGAGCGCCTGCAGCCGCCCGATCCGTTTCGCGTACTGAAGCCGAACGAGTTGGTGCCGCTCAAGCCGGTGTCGATCGCGCCGGTGGGTTATTACGCTTACAAGATCGTCTGGAGCGACGGGCACGATTCGGGCCTCTTCACGCTGGAAAACTTGCGCTCGCTTTGTCAGTGCCCTGAATGTCGTCAATGAATTGCCGCTTGCGGCTTCGCGCTCGCTGAAAACAATCGGCGACATGACCGCAACGGCGGGAGAATTTCGATGCAGCCACACGGCGGACCGCCGCAAAAGATCACGATGCCTGGTGTCCGGAGCGTCATCGCTGTCGCTTCCGGCAAGGGGGGCGTTGGCAAATCAACCGTTTCCACCAACCTCGCTCTGGCGCTGGCGGCCCTCGGCCGACGTGTCGGCTTGCTCGACGCCGACATCTACGGGCCGAGCATTCCGATCATGATGAACGTCAAGGAAACGTTCGACCCGAACACCACGCAATGGCCGCTCGAGCGCTACGGCCTGAAGCTGATGTCGATGGGCTTCTGGGTCGCCCCCGAGAAGGCCATGATCTGGCGCGGGCCGATGGTGCACAAATGGCTCACCGTCTTCCTCACGCAAATCCCGTGGGGCGAACTCGATCATCTCATCATCGACCTGCCGCCAGGCACCGGCGACGCCCAGCTCACGCTAACGCAGACCGCGCCGCTGTCCGGCGCCGTCATCGTCACGACGCCGCAGGACGTGAGCCTGATCGATGCCCGCAAGGGGCTGGAGATGTTCCGCGAAGTCCGTGTGCCGGTGCTCGGCATCGTCGAGAACATGAGCTACTTCATCGGCGCGGACGGCAATCGCTACGAGATCTTTCGCCACGGCGGCGGCCAAAAGCTCGCCAAGGAAGTCAATGTCCCGTTCCTCGGCGAGATCCCGATCGACCCCAAGGTCGCGGAGTGCGGCGATAATGGCGACCCGATCGTGCACAAGTACCCCGATCATCCCGTGTCGAAGACGTATCTCAACCTCGCGGTCACCGTCTCCGAACAGATCGCGAAGTCCACGAATGATACCGCTGAGTTGCCGACGCTGAATCTCTGAGATCGAGGGCTGGATGAGTAATCGGAATCGCAAGGTGGACGTCATTATCAGGAAAGCCAAGCAATGGCAGGATGAGTTCACGCAACTGCGAAACTTCGCCCTCGACTGCGGACTCACCGAAGACCTGAAGTGGGGGCAACCTTGCTACACGATCGATGACAAAAATGTTGTCCTGATCCACGGCTTCAAGGAATACTGCGCGTATTTGTTTTTCAAAGGCGCCTTGCTCAAGGACCCCAATCGCATTCTCACTCAACAAACCGAGAACGTGCAGTCCGCGCGTCAGATCCGGTTCACCAGCGCCGCAGAAATCGCCGAAATGGAAAAGATCTTGAAAGGTTACATTCGTGACGCGATCAAGGTGGAGAAGTCGGGCGCCAAGGTCAGCCTGAAGAAGACGACGGAATTTGCTGTTCCCGAAGAATTCCAGCAAAAGCTCGACCAGTTCCCTGGCCTCAAAGCCGCATTCGATGCCCTGACGCCCGGTCGGCAAAGAGGCTATCTGCTCTACTTCTCGAGCGCCAAACAAGCCAAGACGCGCGAGGCCAGGATTGAGAAACACATCGAGGACATTCTCGAAGGCAAAGGCTTGAACGAATGATGTTCCAAATACAAACGGAACACTGATCGAACACTGATCCAACACCAATGGAAACGAGAACGGATATTGGTGGCAGGTACGGGGAGGGCGAGGCTCCA
>DASRSQ010000588.1:0-1592 GCA_035656475.1 Gemmataceae bacterium
GCGTTAGAACTGCACGCCGAGGGAAGCGTGCCCAACGCCGAGGCCGCCAACAAGCTGGTCAAGAAGATCGCCGACCTTCGCAAGCAGGGAATCGGAGAGTTGCAAAAGGCGATGCAACAACCCTTGCCCGCCGGCGCCCCGCCGGTCCCGTTTCAGGCGATGATCAACGTGCTGGACACGATCCAGGTGCAAAGCCAGCAAGAGAAAGTCAGCGTGCGTGTCTCCGCGCCGAACACCCTGCTGCAGCAGCTCCCGATGCTCTTCCTGATGGGCCGCGGCGCTATTCTCGATTGACGCAAATGAAGGACGAAGGCGGAAGGATGAAGGATGAAGGATGAAACGCGTTCATCCTTCATCCTTCCGCGCTCATCCTTGCATTTCATATCCTAAGCGCATTCCACCCGATCCACACCGACGGAGTCCTCTCATGGCCAAGCAGAAAGTCAATGTCGCCATCATCGGCCTCGGCTTCGGCGCCGAATTCATTCCGATCTATCAGAAACATCCCAACGCCAACATGTACGCCATCTGCCAGCGCACCGAGAAAAAGCTGCACGAGGTCGGCAACGCGTTCGGCGTCGCCAAGCGCTACACGAAGTACGAGGACGTGCTCAAGGACAAAGAGGTCGACTTCGTCCACATCAACTCGCCGATTCCCGATCACGCCCCGCAATCGATCGCGGCCCTCAAGGCCGGCAAGCACGTGATGTGCACGGTGCCGATGGCGACCTCGGTCGCGGAGTGCCAGGAGATCGTGGAGCTGGTGAAGAAGACGGGCCTCAAGTACATGATGGCGGAGACCGTCGTCTACGCGCGCGAGTTTCTGTTTTGCCGGGAGATGTATACCAAGGGCGAGTTCGGGAAAATTCAGTATATCCAGGCGAGCCATCAGCAAGACATGGACGGCTGGCCGAACTACTGGCCTGGCCTGCCGCCGATGCGCTATGCGACGCACTGCGTCGGCCCGTGCCTGGCCCTCACGCGTGCCGAGGCGGAATACGTTTCCTGCTTCGGGTCCGGCACCATCCGCGACGAGTTGATCCCGAAGTACAACTCGCCCTTCGCAGTCGAGACGTGCCACATCAAGTTCCGCAACAGCGACCTGTCCGCCCGCATCATTCGCTCGCTGTTCGACGTCGCGCGCCAGTACCGCGAGAGCATCGATGTCTATGGCGTCAAGAAGTCGTTCGAGTGGCCGTTGATCGAAGGGGAGGAACCGGTGATCCACACGGCGAAGAAGCCGGAGCCGGAGATCCCGCAGCGTGTGAAGGTGCCGGACTACGCGCATCTCTTGCCCGAGCCGATTCGTCGTTTCACGACGAAGGGCGTGTACGATGCCGGCGAACATGCCCATCTGTCCTTCGTGCAAGGCGGCGGCCACGGCGGCTCGCACCCGCACCTCGTGCACGAATTCGTCGATGCCTTGGTGAAGGAGCGCGACCCGTATCCGAACGCCGTGCAGTCGGCGAACTGGACCTGCGTCGGCATCCTCGCCCACGAGTCGGCAATGCGCGGCGGCGAGATCATCAAGCTGCCGACGTTCACGTTGTCATGATGTGAGGCTGAATCACTTGGCGAGCCGTGACGCGTAA
>DASRSQ010000589.1:0-9924 GCA_035656475.1 Gemmataceae bacterium
CAGCGCGTCGAAGACTACCTCGCGAAACATACTGACGTGCAATGCAGCCATGGCGTGTGCCCGCGCTGCTGGGACACCGTGGTCCGACGCCAGTTCGCCGATGCCGGCCTGCCGCTGCCCACCTTCGTGCCTGAAAAATAGACCGGAACAAGAATTTGTCAAAGTCGCCCGTTCGAATAATGGAAGAGGCCTTCAATGCTGCAGCATACGTCCGATTGGAGCATCGACATTGGGTCGCCGCCGCTGGCGCCCGCGGAAATACCGAATGACATGATCGACGACTGGTTGCAAGATTCGTTGATCGTCAAGGAAGACTGGGACCAGTTGCCGACGGCCACACGGGATGCTCTACGGGCAACCGCCGACGAGGCCGAGTTGTTGCGAAAACTGGTCGAGCTGCGTCTGGTGACGCAATACCAGGCGGATCGCATCGAGGCGGGCCGAACCTTCGGTCTCATTCTTGGCAATTATCGCGTGCTCGATCGGCTGGGCGCCGGCGGCATGGGAGTGGTCTTCCTGGCCGAACACCATTTTCTGCGCCGCCGCGTCGCTATCAAGGCCATGCCGATGTACCGAGATGACAACTCACGGCAAACGCTGCTGCGCCGCTTCCTCAACGAAATCCGCCTGATCGCCCAGCTCCAGCACCCCAATATCATCTGGGCCATCGACACCGGCGAGCTGCGTGGCACTGACCCCAACGATCCAAACCTACATTATCTGGTCATGGAATACGTGCCCGGCAAGGACCTCGAAGATCTTGTCAAGTCCGAAGGCCCGATGCCCTACGAACGCGCGTGCGACGTCGTCTATCAGATCGCCAGCGCGCTGGTCGAGACGGACAAGCATCAGCTCGTTCATCGCGATATCAAGCCGTCCAATGTATTGCTGACGCCCGAAGGGCAGGCGAAGCTGCTCGATTTTGGCCTGGCGCGTCGGCCTGCAAGTCGCAGCACGCAGCCGGGAATAGTGCTCGGAACCGTCGATTACGTTGCGCCGGAACAGGTCGCCGATGCGACCAACGTCGATATTCGTGCAGATATTTATGGGCTCGGCGGCACGCTGTACTGGTGCTTGACGGGCAAGCCGCCGTTCGCGAACAACGGCTCGCTGCATACGCTGCTCACGGCCCGCTTGACGCAGCCGCCGCCATCGGCGCGGTCGGTGCAGCCGGCGATTCCCCCTGCGCTGGACGAGGTGGTGCGCCGCATGATGGCGACCGATCGAGAGGACCGCTATGCGAATCCGACAGCGGTGATGCGCTGCCTGTTGCCGTTCCTACGCAAGGAAGGGCACACGCCGTATCTGGAAGATCCAAGTTTTGATCCGTCGCCGCAGATCTCGCTGGGCGATTGTTCGCTGACATCGGCCCGGCGGCGCGTCCTTATCGTGGATGACGAGGCGAGCGTTCGCACCTATTGCTCGGTGATCCTTGGAGCAGAAGGCTTCAACTGCATCGAGTTGAGCGACGGCCAGCGGGTGCTGGGGACGCTGCAAACGACGCCATGCGATGTGGTGCTGCTCGATGTGCAGATGCCGCTGATGGATGGCGTCGAGGTTTTGCAGATGCTGCGCTCGGCCGCTCCGATTCCGAACCTGAAAGTCATCATGATGTCGGGCCGGGCAACCACCGAAGAGATGTCGCAGATGATGATGAACGGAGCGGATGACTTTCTCACCAAGCCGCTCAGCGTCGTTCAGTTGAAAGCACGCGCCAGCGCCGCGGCCCGTCTCAAGCACGCCCAGGATCGCGTCGAACAACTGAACCAGCAATTGCTCGGCATGAATCGGCATCTGGAGCAAAACCTGGAAGCACAGAACTGCGACCTGGTGGAATCGCGCAATGCCGTCGTCCTGGCCCTGGCCGAGTTTGTCACCTATCGCGGTTTGGAAACCGCTGCCCACCTGGAACGGCTCCGCGGCTATGTCCGGTGTCTCGCCGAGACCATGGCCCAGATGGGCGGCTTCGGCGACCAACTGGATGCCAACTTTATTTCTATCCTGGAATCCGCGGCCCCACTGCACGACATCGGCATGATCGGCCTGCCCGAACACATCCTGTTCAAGCCTGGCAAGCTCGATCCCGAGGAACGCATGGCGGTCCAAACGCATACCGTGATCGGGGCCGAAATCCTGCAAAAGATCGCGCACCGAAGCCATGTCACCGCCCCGTTCCTCCAGGTGGCCATCGACATTACCCGCCATCATCACGAGCGCTGGGATGGCTCGGGATACCCGGATCGCCTCAAGTGCAAGGACATCCCGCTGGCCTCCCGCATCGTCGCGGTCGCCGACGTGTATGACGCGCTGCGCTCGCGGCGGCCGCACAAGCCCGCTCTATCGCACGGCGCGGCCTGCCAGCTCGTCACCGAAGGTTCGCAGGGACAATTCGATCCGCAAATTCTGATGGCATTTCAGCGCTGCAACGAAAGATTGGAACGGATCTGGAGAGAATTCCCCGACTGAGGAATCGCTACCGCTGGAGCTTGGTGCATAAGCCCGACGCGTGAGCGAGGTTTGTCGTTATCCTCGCGTACTTCACGCGTCGGACTGTGTCCGTCGAGGTGCAATTACTGGGCCTGCAATGCTATCAGCCTATGCGAACATTTACCCGCTATGGGCTGACCAATGACAAACGGGTCGTCGAACTTGTGGCCCCCAAAACTCCCTTCTTGAAAGTCCTGCAAAGGACCGCGCGGTCATTGCCAGGCACTTCGACCTGAACGGCGATCACATCACGTGGCGACTCGCTTGCCGACGGAGCGGCCTGCACGATCGCGATAATGGCACTGACAATGAGGCGACCAGTGCTGGCGTCTTCACGCTTGATCTCGGGTACGGCCTCGAGAGTTAACAGCGAACTTCCGTCCTTGCTCGTGCCGATGCGCTGCGAGGGAACACTGCGCGAGCCGCCGCTGGGTCGCGAAGATCCGAATAGCCTCGCCTTGTAGGGCACAACGCTGTATTGTAGGAGGTGATTCACCTCGCACCGATCACCGGAAAAGTGGAGCGGTGCTGGACGAAATACGGCTCCATGTAATGCGCATAAAAAAAACCGAAGTGCCATTCATGGCACTTCGGTCGTGTAGCCAAATCAGCCGATGGGGCGTGCTCCATCGAGGGGGACGGGCTGTGCTCTGCAAAAAGGGGAAAGAGCGGCGCCCAGGCTTCAAGTGTAGTTCAGCTCGAGGCCGAGCCAATCTTCTGGCCGACGGTGGTGAACGTCGTGTTGGCGTTCTGGCCGAGGGTGGTGATCGCCGCGATGCAGACGACGATAATCAGAGCGAGCATGACCGCGTACTCAACCGCCGTCGGGCCATCTTCACGTTCACAGAAGTCCACAACCCAGTTCTTCATCCGAGACAGCATGAAACACCTCAATTTGGAAAGGCGATCCCGCTTGCACCGCCCGTCCCATACAGGCTGTAGCGGAAATCTATCTGCCCAAACCATAGGTCGCGGTCGGATGCTTGTCAAAAAGCGGTGCCATATTTTTACGATTCCCGCGCATCTTGCTGCAATGTAGGTAATCCATCCTATCTCGCATTCTGTCCCAGGAAGCGGTATGATCCGTTCATGAATGTAAAGCATCCCGCGGTGTTTCTCGATCGCGACGGCACGCTCAATGTCGATTGCTCGTACCTGACCAAGCCCGAGCAATTGCAGCTTCTGCCTGGCGTCGGTCCCGCGCTCGTGCGCTTGCGTCGAGCCGGCTATGTTTGTGTGATCGTCACCAATCAATCCGCGGTGGGCCGAGGCTGGATGAGCGAGGAAGACTTGCAGCGCGTGCACGAGGAGATGAAGCGTCAGCTGGGCGCGCACGAGGCGTGTGTCGACGCGATCTATCACTGTCCGCATCACGTCGATCATCCGGAGCGCAAGCCGGCGCCGGGGATGTTGCTGCGCGCCGCTGCCGAGTTGCAACTCGATCTGGCGGCGTCATGGATGATCGGCGACAGCCTGCGGGACATGCAGGCCGGCCAGGGAGCGGGCTGCCGCGGCTGCATTCTGGTGCGCACCGGCAATCCGATCGATGGCGCTAATCTTTCCCTGCCCGAACCGGTGCACGTCGTCGACGACCTCAACGCCGCGGTTGATCTGATCCTGGCGAGCCGTGCCGCGTGAGCGGCCGGGGTGCCGGCAGAATCGGCTCCCCTCTCCATCTGGGAGAGGGGGTGGGGTGAGGGCTGAAGCATCAGATCGCCGAAACTATTGCCCTCACCCCCGGCCCCTCTCCCCGAGGGGAGAAATACCAGTCACACATACTCCGCTCTGCGAATCGCACCATATAGGCTCGGCACCGTCAGCCGATGGTCGCCTTGCACGTAAAAGCTGGTGCCGCCGTCGGCGACGGTGCGGACCAAGATCGTCTTCCATGGCCGATAGTAATAGCGCGGATCGCTCTTGGGCGCCTGCTGGCGATGGTCGCCATCGATCGCAATGAGGTCGAAAACGCCGGTGGTGAATTGCCGAATCTGCTTACCGTCCTGGTGGGCGACATTGCGAGCCATCGACAACGCCTTGAGATACACCTCCGGTCCCATCACCGCGGACCCCAGGCTCAGCAACACGCCCCCTTCAAGTCCCGTCACGCTTTGCGTGAATACGAGGAAATCCTGATAGCTAGTCTTCCCTAGCGCCGCCCCATCGCAGTTCGGATGCTCGTGGATGATGTCATAGCCAACGCCGACATGAACGGTGATGGGCACGCCCAGCCGAACGGCTGCCGCCAGAACGCTGACGTCCTTGTGCGGAAACGGCCCATCGAGGATGGCCCTGCCAATCGCCTCGCCGAGCCCGAGTCCCGCACTGGCGCCGGCGACGATCGCCTCATTCATGCGGCCCGTCTCTTGCCAGAGGCCGAATTCGCCCGTCTGGATATAGCGAGCGACGCTTTCAGTGGTGGCGCCAATGAGGGCGAATTCCCAGTCGTGGATCGGCCCGGCGCCGTTCATGGCCAGGTGCGTGATGTCGCCGCGCGCCATCATGTCGATGAGGAAGCGCGACACGCCGGCACGCAGGACGTGGGCCCCCATCAGGCCGATGCGTGCCGCGCCATGCCGTTTCGCCTCGGCGATGCGCTGGCCGAGAATCGGCAGGGCGGGATGCGCGAACGCCGGCGGCGGGGCGTCGAGCGGCAACATCGCCGACAGGTCGAGATCGTGTTGCCGCTCAGCGAGCGGCTTTATGTGGAGACGGGATCGATCGAATGCGGGGTATGGCATGATGCCATTGTAGCGGTCCGCGGACTTGAGTCAGGGAATGCACTTTTGCGCTCACTGAAGTCATGTCCCCTCAACTTCCTCGCCAACAGGATCTCGTCAACCAGCTCCGTCAGCTTGCCTTTCGCACAGGCGAGCAACGGTACGGCGAACGCACTCAGCCTTTGTAGGTTCGCTTTGAAGCTGGTTCGCCATGGCATTCGTGATCGCAGAGTGTCGTGGCGATTGTAGCGTGCGCGAACGGATCTTGCGTCCCTTGACGGTTCAAGCCACCTACTGCAAGCGACGCCGGATGGATGTGCAGCCAATGCGAGCCGATTTTGGCGCATCTACTCCGTGATTAACTTCGTGCAAAGTCCCAAATCGACCCAGTGTGGCCGGGAAGCTGGTGGCGCGTCGGTGCCGCAATGATCCAGGCTGACATGGCGGCTGTAACGGCGAAAATGCAAAAAGGTGACCCGGACATCCACCGCGGCCCTCGATAAACTCCCGAGTTACCGGGTCAACGACAATATAGGTCAGAGGCTATCAGAGCAACTGCAACCGACGGCGCGCTGGCTGAGCGCTTGCCGTTTCCTGCCGTGACGGTGATGGAAATAGCGAATCATGAGGAAGTGTGATGAGCGGAATGTGAGGGCGAAACGTGGGCGGGATATCGCACAAACTATTGCGGCAGTTGGACATGATGTCCAACGCAAACCTATGATGATGCTTGACGACACTACACGGCCGCGTGGCGGAATGGCAGACGCAGGGGACTTAAAATCCCTCGCAATTTCGCAAATCTCCAGCAATCTAGATGAAACTCCGGCGGCGCTTGCTGATTCCTTGCCATCCGACCCGGAGTTGGTCCGCGTGATCGAAGCGTGGCAGACTCTGGCTCCGGCGATCAAGACCGGAATACTCGCCATGGTTAACGCACATCGGCCGGAGAAGTAGCCTTAGCCTGTTCTCAGTGTTGCCGCGTTCGATAATGTTTCAGATCACTTGCCAGGCTACTTCGATCGGTTGCTAGCCCCAGGTTGATTGGCTCAATCGTCGCACCATCAGGTCAAAATAAACAGTGTATCCTGCATCGCAGGCTCCCCTATTAGCTCTTGCTCTCCACCAGCGGCACCGCGACGTACAGGTAATTCTGTGTCCTGAACACGGCAGGCTTCTCACCGGACATATCCAGCGTCACAGTGGCATCGGGCTCAAGCACGCGGAGCGTTCCCCCATCGCTCGTGAGTTGGTGCATTTGGTGCATTCAAGGCACGTTCGAGTGCCGCGAGGAAGTCAGCAGCTCCGGACACGCGGGGACGCCACCAGAACGAGTTTGCCGGCGACCAACGAAATCCGTTGGCCTTGAGCATCGAGCGAATTCGCTCGTCGGGTTTGGCGCTAAACGTTATGCTCACGTGGCTGCCGGCAATGGAGTACTTGAAGGTCATGGAATCCTCCGTTTTTAGTCATCCCAGTGGTCGATCTCGTTGAGCTGGTCATCGTTGAGGACATTGGCTTGCATGTCCTCGGTGTGCACGAAGCCGAGTTGGTAGTCATCCGCGCTACCCCATTCTGGCTCGTAGTCCAGGTCGGCAGCACCGTCGAACACTTCGCGGGCTTTCCGAATGAGCTCGTCGTGGCCATCGGCCTCGACGATCACTTCGGCGCGGGCTGTGACTCTGCACAGTACGCTGATCTTGTACTTCATTGATCATCTCCAGGCTTGCAACTGGCCGCGACTCACCGTGAGACGCGGGCCGCATTACGGGCATCCTTGCCCGTGCTCTGCGTTCAGCGTTGTTTGCGTTTGAACACGCCGGCGAGTGCTCCCCAAAGCGAGCCGCCGATAAAGGCGCCGGCGAGTTGGATCACGAATTCGAGTGCTGCTTCCATGTGCTTCTCCATGTTCGACTCCAGGCTTGCAACTGGCAGCTCACACGAGCTGGCCGCATTACGGGCATCCTTGCCCGTGCTCTGCGTCAGATGTCAGATGCCGACGATCATTCTGAGGGCCAGGATCGGCGTGTACAGCAGGGCCAATGCCGTGGCCAGGCTGGAGGCCTCGGGCTTGGGCTGGGACTTGGAACTGGGGATCACGATCGTAGTGCTGTACCCGTCTGGCACCATGGGCAGGTGTGGCAGCTCGGGTGCCACGCTGGCGGGGATCGCGGGCAGCTCGGCCGCCGGCTGTGCGTCGAGGTGAGCGAGGATGTGCTGGGCTTCGGTGTCGATGGGCTCGGCCTGGGCCATCGCCTCCAACTTCTCGCGCTGGTACTGGGCGAGGGGTGAGGGGGCAGGGGTGAGGACCTCGGCCCGGCACTCGGCCGCGGCCAGGAGCTGCTCGAGCAGCTCCCGCTTGTACTGCCGCAGGGTGCTGACGCTGCGGTCAGAGCCCAGTTCCACCAACCGCTTCGCCATCGCCAGTTTGCTGATCGCCATGTCAGAGCCTCCAGGGGTTTGAGCAAGCGGAAATCGCTGCCTCTGCAAATGGTCCGGGCTTTGAGCCAGACCCCAGGGTACAACCGGCTGGGTCCCATGGCGCTTAAGCGCCGGGGTGCGTCCGGCGCGCGAATGACATCGACTAAGGGATGAAACAACCGAGAGACGTCGATTTTTGGCGGGATTTCTGCGTGTTCATGATTCCGCATGTATCATGGAAAACCACGAAATAATCATGGCACCAATCATGCATGATACATGGCACAAACGGGACACAAACGGAGTGCAAACGTGCCGACCGACCTTTAACTTCGATGAGGCAGGAGCAAGTAAAGTTGAGAGGCTATTGTCAACTCTGACAGTTGAACCGATTAGCGAAGCCTGTGACTCTTGCGCAAGAACTCATGCCCACGCCAGAAGTGAGCATTGCCATAAACCAACGCGATTCATGCTCCTAAGGTTGACGCTTTTGCCACGCAAACGTCGATCAAAAAATCCGGATTGACGCTTGCAATTGCCCTGGTCGTCAGCGAATATGCACCAATCCCTTTCGCACATCTCGGGGGTGTGACCAATGCCTGCAACCAATTTGTCCCAGCCATCCTTCGCCGCCATCGCCGAACAGGTGCTGTCCCACGCGCAATCCGGCCGCGACATAATCCAGGATTTCGTCCCACTTGCTGCTTCATTAGAATGGGAGCTCGGTCAGCAGTATTTGCGGGAGCGTGGCAACAAAGCCTTTATAGGAGACTCCAGCCCAATCCCATTCGTAATTAACAACGACGGCACGCTCTCGCGCAACGCTGCCGAAGTCTTCTACGCGTCCGTCGCCGCCTCGGATGCGGAAGGCACGCTCGAACCCGAGATCTTTGTCCTCGAACTCGGCATCGGCGTTGGCCTGTTCGCGCGGTTCTTTCTCGATCACTTCCAGGAACTCTGTGCCAGGCACAAGACCAACTACTATCGCCGGCTTTGCTACGTCGCGGCTGATCGCTCCGAACGCATGTTGCTCGATGTTCTTCGGCACGGCGTGCTGGGCAACCATCCGGGACGCTATCTCGTTCGCCAGGTCGATGCGCTCAAAGCGGGCGAGGCGTTGCCGTTCGATGCGCGGTTTCGCGGGGCCACGGGCAAGCCGTTCCGCGCGGTCTTTCTCAATTACCTGCTCGATTGCCTGCCGGCGGCGATGTTGCGTGTCGGCGACGATGACGTCAAGCAGCTCTGCGTTCGCACCTGCGTGGCTCGCAATGTCAATCTCAGCGAGTACACCAACATGACTGTCAAGCAACTCCAGGAGCGGGCCAAGTCGAGTGAGCCGCGGGCTCGGCAGGAGCTTCTCGAAGTCTATGGCCTGTTCGCGTCGGAGTACGACTATCGCAGCGTCGAGGCCAAGAAGCTTCCCTATGCCGCCTTCGTGCTCGAATTCGCACGTCGCCACTCGAAGAACATGCTGCACAGCTACGGCGCCATCCAGAGTCTGACGCAGCTACTCGACATCGTAAACGATCACGGCTTCATTCTCATCAACGACTACGGCCACGCCCGCACAACGCGTGAAGAAGACTTTGAACACCAGCGCTTCTCTTACGCCACCGCGCTCGGCCTCAACTTCCCGCTGCTCAAGGCATACTTCGGCGATGCGGGCAAGTGCCAATGGCTGGAACCGTCCGGCGATGACGAGCGTGGCATCCACACGCGCCTCATGTCAAAGCAGCCCAGCTACAACCTCCGCATTCGTTTCTCGGAAGTCTTCAGCAAGGCGGCGTTCGAGGCCCTCGAAGATCCGATCAAGAAGGCCCGCACGCTTACGCAGTATGGCCGGTTCGAGCTGGCTTCCAGTTACTATCGCGAGGCCCTCAACCTGCAGCCACGCAACTGGGTGTTGATGAATGAAATCAGTTCGTTCTGGACGTTCCAGATGCGCGATCCGAAATCGGGCCTGGAGATGGCCAAGCTGGCCCTGACGCTCAATCCGACTTGCTCGGCCGAACTGTGGAACACGCTGGGCGACGCCCTCTACGAATCGGGCCGGACCGGCGAGGCGTACTCGGCGTACCTGCGTGCGACTTCGGTCAACGACAGCGACGTGCGTTCGCGCTACAACCTCGCCTGGGTCTGCACGCGTGCCAAGAAGTACCCGGCCGCCCTCAAGTTCATCGCCGAGGCCTTCGCCCTCGACAAGACCGGCCAGATGCGCGACCGCCTCGCCCAAAAGCTCAACGAGGTCCTCGCCAAGCTCACCCAACGACATCAGCAAGAATACCTATTGCTCATCAAT
>DASRSQ010000590.1:0-7560 GCA_035656475.1 Gemmataceae bacterium
GCTTCCCGATTCAGGTTTTGAAATGTGTTTCGGATTTCGAATTTCGGATTTGCTCTGCGACAACAATATTGGCAGTGACAGGATCTCTCATGCAGTTGCCTCTCGACGCGATTCCGCTCTGGCTTTACTTCACGCTCATCGTGGCGGTTTGCCTGCTGGCGATCGAGAGCGGCTATCGTTTTGGCCGCTGGCGGCATCAGCGCGCCGCCGAGGAGAAGGACGCGCCGGTCGGGGCCATGGTTGCCGCCATCCTCGGCCTTTTGGCCTTCATGCTCGCCTTCACGTTCAGCCTGGCGGCGACGCGCTTCGACCTGAAACGCCAGGCCGTGCTCGAGGAGGCCAACGCCATTGGCACCACCTATCTGCGCACGCGTCTTCTTCCCGAGCCACAGCGTGATGAAATCGCCGACTTGCTGCGCGAGTATGTCGATCTGCGCCTACGCGGCGTCAACGAGGGAAACGTCGCGGAGACCGTCGCCGGCTCCGAGAAAATCCAGACCCAGCTCTGGTCCAAGGCGATCGAGGCGTCGAAGAACAAGGAAGCCAATCCGGTCCTGACCGCCTTGTTTCTGCAATCACTGAATGAGACAATCGACCTGCACGCCAAGCGCGTCCAGGTCGGCGTCCGCAATCGCATTCCGTCAAGCATCTGGTTCAGCCTTTTCGCGCTTGCTGTCATCAGCATGACGGCCATCGGCTATCAATCGGGATTGTGTTTTGCCCGACGTTCCCCAGCGATGCTCGGCCTGGCGCTGGCGTTCGCCGGCATCCTTTACCTGATCGCCGACCTCGATCGCGGCCGGGAAGGATTTCTCGTCGTCAGTCAGCAAGCGCTCGTCGACGTGCAGAAATCGATGAAGAGCCCAAGCCCATGAACTGCCTACTCAACTGCCCTTTCCCCTCGGCGACATTTGGGATAACTTGCATTATTGATCGTTGAAAAAGCACCTACGTGCATCGACCGTAGGGTGGGTCGAGCAACGCGAGGCCCACCGTCGTGGCAACACGCTGGTTGGCGCATCGGTGGGTCTCGCGCTGCTCGACCCACCCTACGGCAACTGCCACGCGCATTTGCTTCTGAATGTCAGTGGCTCCAGCCATGAACGAATAGGTTCGTCGCCTCTCTCTCGCGAGGTTCCTGCATGAAATCCCCGCCAGAACACAATCCCTTCAACCAGGTCAACGAACACACACCACTGCAGCCTGAGGACGAAGGCAAATCCTACGGCACCGAACACTACATCCAGCAGATCCACGAGACCGCCAACAAGCTGCTCGCGGATCGCGCCAATCGCGGCGACGTCAAGATGCTCGCCGTCGCCTTGCGTGAGCTGCGCTATTGTTTCAAGGTTTTGACCAAGTATCGCGATCATCCGCAGGTGACCGTGTTCGGGTCCGCGCGCCTGACCTCCGCCGATCCCTCCTTTCAGCAATGCGTCGAATTCAGCCGACGCATGGCCGACGCGGGTTTCATGGTCATCACCGGCGGAGGCAACGGCATCATGGAGGCCGGCCACATCGGCGCCGGCCGCGAAAACTCCATCGGCCTCAATATCCTCCTGCCCTTCGAACAGCATCCGAACTCGGTCATCATGAACGATTCGAAGCTGATGCACCTGCGCTACTTCTTCACGCGCAAGCTCCTCTTTGTCAAAGAATGCGAGGCCTGTGCCCTCTTCCCTGGCGGCTTCGGCACGCTCGACGAGGGGTTCGAAGTCCTCACCCTCGTCCAGACCGGCAAGAGCCACATCTTCCCCATCGTCATGATCGACGCGCCGGGCAGCGATTACTGGCGGCACTTCCTCCGCTTCACCCAGGACGTGCTCCTCGCCCGCAAACTGATCTCGCCGGAAGACCTGAGTCTGTTCAAGGTGACGAATTCCGTAGACGAGGCCGTCGACGAGATTCGCAACTTCTACCGCGTCTATCACAGCATGCGCTACGTGCGCGGCGACCTGGTGCTGCGCTTGAACCGCACCATCAGCGACGCGACCCTGGAAAAAATCCGCACCGAGTTCAGCGACATCATCAAGAGCGGCACCTTCGAGGTCACCAATGCCCTCCCCGAGGAGATCGAGGAGACGCAGCTCGCGAAATTGCCGAGGCTCAAGTTCCGCTTCGATCGGCACAAGCTGGGCCGGCTGCGTCAGCTTATCGATGTGGTGAATCAGGATTGACCTGCGCCAGCGTCGACGGCAGCGATATATAGATGAGCATGGCGGACAAGCGACGAAGCCGGCCGATCGACATCTCCACCAGTGGCAAGGCGCCTGGACCGAGCTGGATCAGCACCTTCCTGCTCTGGATCCTGATCACGGTCAGCCTGGCCGTGTTCTTCTACTTCGACATCAATCTCTGGCTGTACGTTCTCTTTGCCGCGGCCGTCGTCGTCGCCATCATTCTGTGGCGAACCTTCGGCGTCCTTCGCCGCCGCGGCGTCTTCACCTGGATGCGCCTCGCCCAGACGCCAAGCAAACTCATGGCAAGCGGCGACGCCGTGGGCGCCCAGGCGGCGTTCGAGCGCGCTCGTGCCCGCGCCAATCAGTTTGCCGCCACTGACCAGCGTCGCGGCATGATGCTGTGCGAGCTGGCGATGTACCTCAAGAACCAGGGACACGCCGCCGAATCGCTGGCGATGTACGAGGAAAGCGCCAGCATCCTCGCCCAGCATCTGGCCAGCGATCCGCTCGACTATTTCATCGTGCTCAACAATTACGCCATCTGCTTCATTCATCTGCGCGATTTCGAGGCCGCCCAGAAGCTGCTCGAAAAGGCGCTCGACCTGACGCTAACCGTTCGCAAACACGAGGCGACCTCGGGGCGAGTGCCGTTGCAACAGGTGCAATGGCTACAGTTCGTGCTCCATCTGAATCTGGGATTCTTGTTCTTGGAAATGCGCGAGCTCGGCGAGGCCGATGCCCAACTGCGTGAGGCGGATGCCCTGGCGCCGTTGCTCTCGAAACGCAATCAGCAGACCTGGCAGGATCACTACATCGCCTTGTGCGCGATCTGGGAGCTCGAGTCGGGAAACGTGAAAGCTGCCGGGCTGGAGCTGGACGACGCGACAAACCCGGATTATCCCGCCTGCCTGCGTACTCGCGCCCGCGTCGCCCTGGCGTGCAAGAAATACGCCGATGCCAACGAGCTGCTGGAGAAGTTCTTGCAGGACGAGCGCAAGAAGGGATCGCTGCATCGGCCCGAGCTGTACAAGACGATGCTCGACCGGGCGGAATGCCTGTTCGGCCTGGGCAAACACGAAGAGGCTTTCGCAGCATTGGCGGAAGCGCGCAGCATCGTCGCCGATTTTCAGCTTCCGATGGATAGCTTCTGGCGAGGCGTATTGCAGACATGGTTGCAACGAGTGGATGCGTTCAGCCAGACCAATTTGGCCGCGTCTATTCGCGCGGAGTTGGAACGAATGCCCACCGTCGACACCGCGATCGTGGTGATGGACAGATTACGCTCCAGGCAGATTTGAATCTATTGCTGGCCCTTGAAGCCAATCTTGTCGCGTACAGCTTCGGGAAGGCGGTCAAGTGTGCGCGTGTGCTCATTGAGGACGCGAATCACTTCTGCCATCTGCGTTTCGATGCGAGCAAATCGCTGGCTGGCCTTCTCTTCGAATTCGAGGTGACGGCGCTGGTATTCAGCAAGCTGTGCCAATGTTGTCGCCTGCGTTTGGATTGCCGTAGCGACGGCGATCTCAAGCTGACGAGTTGCGTCTTCCAGAGATCCGTGACCGTTCGTATCGCTACTCTTTTTTGCCATGGCGATTCTACCTTCAAGAACTCAATGTTCCGCGATCAGTCTGAGAGAAAGCTACATGGTAGTATACCGGTATCGAGCGATCTCGCGTCCCCTCTAGTTCTTATTCCGCCGCCGCTCCAACTCCTTGGCCACATCGTCCAGCGTCAGCGTGTTGAACACATCCTTCTTTTCCAACCAGCCGCGCCGCGCAACATCGACGCCGAAGCGCGTGACGGCGAGATCGTCGGTCGAATGCGCATCCGGATTGATGACAAGCTTGACGCCGAGCGCCTTGGCTCGCTTGCAATGAATCCAGTCGAGGTCGAGGCGGTTCGGATTGGCGTTGATCTCGATCATGGTCCCTGCCTTGGCGGCCGCGTGCAGGACGGCGTCGAGATCGACCTTGTAGCCATCGCGCCGCAGTAGCAGCCGGCCGGTGGCGTGGCCGAGCATCGTGACGCGCGGATGCTGGATCGCCTTGACGATGCGCGCGGTCATCTCCTCCAACGGCAAATTGAAATGCGTGTGCACGCTCGCCACGACATAGTCGAAGCTGGCGAGCGTCTTGTCGTCGAAGTCGAGGCTGCCGTCGGGCAGGATGTCGCATTCGGTGCCCTTGAAGATGTGCAATCCCTTCAGCTTCGCGTTGAGCGCATCGATCTCCTTTTGCTGTTGCTTGACGCGCGCGACCGACAGGCCGTTGGCGATGTTGAGCGATTGCGAATGGTCGGCGATGCCGAGGTATTTGAACCCGAGATTGCGGGCGGCCTCGGCCATCTGCTCGAGTGAGGCGGTGCCGTCCGAGGCGGTCGTGTGATTGTGGAAGACGCCCTGCAGGTCTTTGTACTCCATCAGGTGCGGCAACGTATGCAGGGCGGCCGAATCGATCTCGCCGGTGTCTTCGCGCAGCTCGGGCGGGATAAAATCGAGATCGAGCGCCTTGTAGAGATCGTGCTCGTCCCTGATCTTTGCCTTGCAGCCGGCCAGGTCGTACTCGTTGAGCTTGTAGCCATAGTCGATGGAGCGCTGGCGCAGGCGGATGTTGTGCTCTTTGCTGCCGGTGAAGTAGGTGAGAGCGAACGGAAACTGCTTGTCGCTGACCACGCGCAGGTCGGCGTTGATGAGCACGGGACGCGTGTGCGAATCGCTGACCTCGACGGTGATGCTCGACTTCGTTTCGCCGTGCCCGATCACCTTCTTGACGATCGGCAGCTTGACGAACGCCTCCATGATCGGCGCCGGCTTGTCGGAGCTGACGAGGATGTCGATGTCCTTGATCGTCTCGCGGCGGCGCCGCACGCTGCCGCAGAGTTCCATGCGTTTGATGCCGGCGATGGGACGCAGCGATTCGATCAGGAACTCGGCAATTGCCAGGGCCTGGTCGAGGCGAATGCGGGCGCCCATCTGATCGAGGAACAGCAACCCTTCGAGAATGTTCTTCTGCGTCTTCTCGCCGAAGCCCTTGAGCTTGGCGACCGTGCCCGCTTCGCAGCCGGCTTTCAGCTTGGTAAGATCGTCGATGCCGAGCGAATCGGAGAGGAGCTTCACCTTCTTCGGGCCCATGCCCGGCAGCCGCAACATCTGCAACCAGCCCGCCGGCGTCTTCGCCTTCAGGTCGTCATAGAACGGCAACGAGCCGGTGGTGACGAGGAGCGTGATCTTGTCGCGCAGCGTTGCGCCGATGCCGGGGATGTCGGACAGGGTGCCGGCTTTGACGATCTCGTCGAGATTCTGCTCGAGTTGTGCGATGGTGCGGCCGGCCTTGGCATAGGCGTTGGCGCGGAACGGGTTCTCGCCTTGTAGCTCCAGGAGCAGGGCGATCTCTTCGAGGATGGCGGCAACTTCGGCTTTGTCCATGATCAGGGCAACTCCGTGATATTGTCCAGCGGAAGGGGATTCACAGGCACAGTAGAGCCGCCGATCGCGCGGCACGCGTGCGGTGGTCCCGGCGTCCGCCCCTTTCGCCTGTGATTGGGTTCAACTTCGGTCGCGTCCCCGGCGCGACAGTGGTCGGGACGTTGTCATTCTACCGACAAAAGAACCCCGAGATCGATGTCCCGGGGTTCGTGATTTTGCACGTTCAGCCCCCGGGAATCGCTGCGCTCATCCCGGGGCTTGGTTGATTGACAATTACGCCGCCTGCAACGCTTCGGCCTGCGTCATCGGGCTGAGCAAGATCTCCATCGCGTTCACCAATCGATCCGGACCGCGGCCGTCGATCAACTTGCGGCCGCAGCGCGCCATCGATTTTCGCTCCAGCGGGTCGGTGATGATGTTGTGCACGCCTTGACGGATCGTCTGGGCCGACGCGTTTTCGTGCCAGCCGAGGATCGACGCTGCGCCTTCGTCTTCCAGCCGCTGGGCGTTCGGCCAGTGGGCCTCGTTCTGCAACAGCAACAATTGCGGCACGCCGACGCACGCCAGCTCCAGCGACCAGCCGCTGCCGCTCGTGATGGCGAAATGGCAGCGCGTGATGCGATTGGCGATTTCGGCGGGTTCGAGGGCAATCGTCATCAGCTCCTTGTTGGCCTCGACCATTGCCTTGATCTCTTCGAGCTGCGGATGCTCGCGGCGGACCACGATGTCGACCTTGCCGACGCGCGGGGCGTTGACGAGCAGCTTCGCGAGCTCCATCGTCATCAGGTTGCGATCGTCCTCGCCGAGCGCGAGCAGAACGCGGAACTGGCTGCTGATGACGGTGCCATTCTGGGCCGCGAGTGGCGGCGGCTCCTGCGAACGCATCGGACGCTGCCGGCGAATCTCCGGACGAACCATCGCATAGCGCGAACCGAGCAAAAGCTGGGCGTCGTGATCATGTTCGTAGCCATCGCGTGGCGGGCCGAGCAGCGGATTGATGACGAGCTTGCTCGGAAACGAAATCGTCGCCGAGTGATCGATGGCGCCGAGCAGAACGCCGGTCGCGCTCAGCTCGGACAGGTAGTCGGTGCTGACGTTGGCGTCATCGATCAAGACGGCAGCGGGTTTCAGGCGAGCGATCTCTTTCAGCATCTGGCCCACGTCATCGCCGGTCGCAACCGGTTCCTTGGCGGCGATCCAGTTGTTGCCGGCTCGCTTGATATTCATGGCGAGGCCGTTGGGTTCGAGGTTGGACAGGAAGTACACGGGGCGCCGGCGCCGCTGGACGGCCGCGGCAATGGTCAGGCCGCGGGCCAGGCGTTCGTAACCGGTTTGTTCCGTCGCATCGACACGCAGAATGATGGGAGCGCGAGACATCTCTGTTCCTTTCGGCTGAGAGGATTCTCGCAAGCGCACGGTGCACGCAATGCGCGAACGCGCATTCGGCAATTCGGACGGCGTTGTTCAAGAGGCGGTGAGAATCGTGTGAGTGGATCGAAAGGCAGGTGTCAGTCAGATCGGAGTGGGGAGCATCATTCCTCTTCTCTTGAGCCAGGAGACATCCGTGTTCCGGGCCTTGCGTCGGCTGGTTCCGGCCACCCGACGGGTCGAATCTTACTACAACTTCATCGCGAAAAAAAAGAGGAGTTTGCGAAGTGATCCGTCGTCAGTGATCAGTGTTAAGTTGGACGTGTCGCCGATGGATGCGTCATGATCGTCCGCTCGGCGGCTTAGCGCACCGGATCGCCGCAATGGCGCCACGGCACTGCGAGGGGCACATGCGCTAAACCGCCGAGCGGATGATGATGACGCAATCATTGGCGATGCGACGGAAGTCGCAAACGAGCCAGGACCGACTGGGGTTGCAATCGCGCTCTTGTTCATGGTCCAATAACCATCGCGTCAATGGGTGACGATTGCGCCGACCGTGGCGCATGTTCCGCGCGGAACATCTGC
>DASRSQ010000591.1:0-4781 GCA_035656475.1 Gemmataceae bacterium
GAATTCAAGCACGGGATGTCCAAAATGAGTGAATTCAAAAACAAGCAGTACCTGCTAGAAGACTTCATCTCAGTAGTGAGAGATAAGCAGGATCGCTCTGTTGGATACGACAGAGCCTACCTGTATGACGTGTACGGCAACGATTCCGACGGCGATATCTTCCACGTCGGGCAAACGATCTATGTTGGTGACACCGTCCAGGCGAACGACGATGATGAGGAAGTGTATCCAGAAGAGGTCAACCGCCTCGGCTACGCCTTTCTCTACTCCGGCGAAAACTTCCAGGCTGTCATCGATTTAGCGTACCGTCAGAAACCGACGGCCTCGACAGAGGAAATTGTTCGATGCCTCAACCACTACGCTGAGAATGACGATTTCTTAGACTTGCACTGAGGGCAGCTTCAGCTGAGATTGCATCGGGAAGCCCGTTTCGGTTTCAGGGGCAGCAGCATGACCCGGAAACGGGGCTGTACCTGAATCGAAACCGATACTACGACCCGGCGACAGGACGATTTGTCTCGAACGACCCCATCGGCCTTGCCGGCGGCTTGAATCTGCAACAGTATGCCCCCAACCCGATTCAGTGGATTGATCCGCAGGGGCTTGCGCGCTGCCCCTGCGATCCATGTAGTAAGTTCCGCAGAGCAAGCCTGCGGGATATTCGTCGTCAACTCGGTATTCCGATGTCGCAACAGCCAATCAGTCAAAAAATGGTTCCCTTGACTGACTCGACCGGCGCTCGCATCCTTGGTGATGACAAACAACCAATCATGACCAGGGAGTTGACCTATCGAGTCAATGGGAACAATGTCATTATTCAGGACCACTCTGCCGGGCATTTCTTTGGAGAAGAAGGTGTTGGCGATCAGCCATCGCACCATAACGTTCGACCGGAAGACCGACCCCGAACAGGTTCAGTTGATGGGATGAGCGATCACTACTACTTTGATTGTCGGAACAAAAAATGAACACGCACGACAGGGTGATGAACCCGCAGGCTTTGACCTCTCTCTACGGAGATTTCCCGTCGTTCGATGGAGCCGAGCTTATTGGTGCTAATTTTAGATGTGATGACCCTTTGTTGACCGCCAAGTTTGTTACCAGAGACAAACCGAAGGCAAGTCCGAAACGCTGGCCCGACCACTATGATGAAGTCATTATTGAGCTATCCTTCATAGGAGTTAGTCGCCTGCTGCTCAGCAACTGGGGCTATAAAAACCCGATCAATAGATTTGAATTAAAGTTGGTGGACGATCACGCCTCCGTGCGGATTTCGTGTGGAAACGAGGCATCGTTGGAGTTTTTGTGCGATTGGATTCGAATTGAGAGCGTTGCCTATGGACTCGTAGGTACCCCATGAGTTGGCCAATGGCAGCAAACGACTGTTGTGTCGCGAGCTAGCTCCAGGGGCAGCAGGAGGATGCTGAAACGGGGCTGCATTACAACCGGTATCGGTACTACGATCCAGCGATGGGCCGGTATGTGTCAGCCGACCCGATAGGTCTAGCCGCCGGTGCCAACGCATATCAATACGCGCCAAATCCCTCGAGTTGGATCGATCCGTTGGGCCTGGCAAAACGATGCGGCTGCCCTTGCGGGGTCGAACCGCATGGCAACCAACCGTCACCGCGGCCAACGGGGTACCAAAGTCACCACGTCATTCAGGATCGATGGGCTAAAGCGAACGAGATCGCCGGCTACAGCTACGGTGCAGCACCAGCGATCCTCATCCCTCAGAATCCAATTCATAAGGCAATTAGCGACAGCCAAAATGCGCGTCGCGATGCCGCAGTCGCTGCGGGTAAAGATCCTTGGTCGTCGAGCATCCAAGATCAATTCAACTACTCGTCTCAGGACATGCGAGCGGCGGGAATTTCTGACGACTGCAGAAAACGCGCGCTAAAGAAAGCGTATAAATACTTCGACCAATTGGGAGCATTCAAATGACTGACTGGAATGCGGTGACAGGCAGCAAACTTCATATGCATGCTCCAGCGAGCGCTGCCGATGTTTCGAAGCTCGAGGCATCGCTTAACGTCTCACTACCATCCGACTACAAGGAGTTCTTGTTATGGTCGAACGGCGGCGAAGGCGACTTCGGCGGACTCTACATTGGGGTGTGGTCAACCGATGAAGTCGCCAGCCTAAATGATCTGTACTCCATTCGAAAGCGCATAGGCGATGACTTCATTGGCGTGGGGACCGACGGCGGTGACTATTGCTTTGCAATGGACCTAAGGAACGATGCGGCGTTTGTCGTTGTCCCTTTGGGAGCACTGGCGGACGACGAAGTCAAGCGCCTTGCCGGAAGCTTCACCGACGGCCTAACAGCTATCCGCGATGGCAAAATTACCGGCGACGATCTCTAGTGCAACGAATCCCGGCGGCGAAAGTTGTCGCTGACAACTGGCGCCGCCGGGCATACGATTCGGTTTCAGGGGCAGCAGGAGGATGCGGAGACGGGGCTGCATTACAACCGGTATCGGTACTACGATCCAGCGATGGGCCGGTTCATATCGATGGATCCGATCGGATTGCGTGGCGGCCTCAACGTCTGGCGCTATGGTCCCAACCCGACGCAGTGGCTGGACCCGCTGGGGCTCACGGGCTCCGATGCATCTGGCCGACCACTGTCTAGTTCCCACTACAGCATATGGACGCGCATAAAGTTGCCCTGCGATCAATTGTCGAAGGTGTCAACGCCGATTTAAATCTGACCCATTTTGCCGCGAATCGCCGAAGTAAAACTGACCCACCCGGGCCCTTATCACGCGGCTGCCTTCGCGCCTGCCCGCGTGCTCGTTTGTCCTGCTTTCCGCTTGTCCTTCAAGCGGTAGCTCTCGCCGCTGATTTGCACGATGTGTGCGTGATGCAGCAGCCTGTCGAGCATTGCTGCCGTCAGCGTCTGGTCGTCGGCGAACGCCGAGGCCCATTGCGTGAACGGTAGATTGCTCGTCAACACGATGGCGCCGCGCTCGTAGCGCTTGGCGACGACGTTGAAGAACAGGTCCGCTTCCTCTCGCCCAAACGGCAAATATCCGATTTCGTCAATTACGAGTAGTCTCGGCCCGACAACTGCCCGATTGAAGAACTCCTTCAGCCGGTTCTGCTGTCGCGCTGTCGCCAGTTGCATCATCAAGTCAGCGGCCGTGATGAACCGCGTCTTGATGCCCGCCTGGGTCGCTCGGTAGGCCAGCGCGCTGGCGATGTGCGTCTTACCGACGCCGGACGGCCCGAGCAGCACGACGTTCTCGGCGCGCTCGATGAACGCCAGGCTCGCCAACTCCTGAATCTGCGCGCGCGGTGCTCCGCTGGCGAAACCGAAGTCGTATTGCTCCAGCGTCTTGATGTTCGGCAACGACGCGAGCTTCGTGAGCGTCTGCCGCTTACGTTCTTCGCGCGCATCGAACTCCGCCTGTAGCAGTTGCTCAAGGAAGTCGGCCAGGCTCGCATCGCGCGTTGCTGCGTGCTGCGCGAGCGAGCCCCAATCGCGGGCTACACAGTCGAGCTTGAGCTGCGTGCATAGGCCGGCAATGCGTTCATGCTGTAGGTTCATGCGGCGACCTCCAGCAGCGCGTCGTACACCGCCAGCGGATGTTGCAAGCTCTCACGCGGCAATACGCGGCGTGGCATGGGCGCCGTCGGCAAGGGCGCCATCTTCGTTGCAGGCAGCGGCAGCAACGCTGCCTGTTCCAGCATCAGTCTCGCTGCCGGGCGCTCACGCGTCGTGGCATGCACGCGCACGTTGGCGACTTCCGTGAGCCACCGTCCGATGTGCGCGTTCGCAGCCTCGACCTCCAACGCCAGCCCCGATTGCTTGAGGGTAGCCGCGAGCGGCACCACGAAACTCTCCTTCAAATAGCGGTTAAACCGTTCGACCTTGCCCTTGGTCTTGGCTCGATAGGGGCGGCATACCTTCGGCGTGAAGCCGTACGTTTCCGCCAGTGCGAGCAACTGCGTATTCCAGCGATGTTGGCCTTCACCGAATGCATCGCGCTCGATAATGACGGACTTCGCGTTATCGAACAGCACCTGCTCGGGCGTACCACCGAAATGGACGAACGCTTCGCGCAGGCACTCGCACAGCGTCGTCGCATCCTCGCCGGCGGTGAAACGCACGAAGCTCGCACGGCTGTAGCCAAGCGTCGCAACCAACGCCAGCAGCGGTGCGCGGCCCCGGCGAATGACCGTGAAGTCGGCCTGCATCTGCTTGCCCGGCGCGGTCTCGAAGCGAACCACCGGCTCGGCTTCGGCGTGCTTGTGCGGCGCTAGAAAGGCCTTCAGTTGGCTGATGCCGCCTTCGTAGCCGGCCTCGCGCAGTTCGCGCAGCAGCACCGTCGCCGGAATCCAGTGCGGGCGCGCTGCTGCCACGCGTTCGAGCACATAGCTCTTAAACGGCTCGAGCTTCGTCGCACGCGGCTCGCGCGGCTTGTAGTGCCCGGCCTGCTCGTCACGCAAATAGCGACGCGCCGTATTGCGTGAGATGCCCATCTGCCTCGCTATCTCTCGCACGCCCATTCCCCGTCTTGCCAACACCTTGATTTCCACTGCTTGCTCCTGACTCAGCATCGGCGGCAAAAAGCCGCCATCTTGCACCCCCGAGGTGGGTCAGGTTTACTTCGGCGAGGTGGGTCATTTTTACATCGGCGCTAACACCTAAGCGCAGTCGAATTTGCGCGTTCGTTCTTCGAAGAGCCGGCCGCCAGGACCCTGTCCATCGATGAGTTCGAAGTCTATGTCGAATGGCTTTGTAGCCTGGGGGGCAGCAGCACTTCCCAGTT
>DASRSQ010000592.1:0-8179 GCA_035656475.1 Gemmataceae bacterium
TAAAGCCGGGCGGCCCGGGCACGCAGCGCGTCCATCAGCAAGCAGTCGCTACGGCCGGCGCGCGACGCGAACAGCAGCTCCCACGCCTGCCGATTCCCCTCGAGGCATGCGGACGCCAGGAACCAGTCGAGCGGATAGAGATGGTCGAGATACGTGTCCAGCGAGAGCGGCTTTTCGACCTTCTTTTGGAAGATGGCAAAGGTGCGCTCAAGATGCGCCAGGCACCGATCGCGCGGCAAATCGATCGCCGGCATCTGCAGACGGCAGAAGTAATACAGCAACTCTTCGCGTGGACCAGCCAAGGGCATTCCTTGCAACAGGTAGGGATCAGGGAGGAGGGGCTGCCTGAATCAGTATGAGAGATCAGGGGAACGCGAAACGCCTGCTCTCACCCCTAACCCCTAATCCCTAATCCCTATTTTTCAACTCGCCGGCGCGAACACAATCAGCTCGATGCGTGCGGCTGGCAGCGTCTCGGTTTCCGGCACCGGCGTCGGCGTAGCGCCGCAGCCGAGAGCGCGCGTCGGACGCGTCGACCACCACCACCAGCCGGTGCGATGGACCTGATGCTGGCTGCGCAAATACTCCAGCACCACCTCGCTCTGTTTCTGCGTCACCGTCTGCGCGAATTCCGGCTTCTGGTCCGGCTCGGCGAAGGCGACGACCAGCACCTCCGCGCCCATGTGCTTCTGCTTGTTCAGCCAGTCCGCTCCATCCGCGAGCTTTTTCTTGCCGGCCGCGGTCAGCATCGCCTTGCCGGGCTCGAACAGGTCCTTCTCGCGGTAGAAGATGCGGAATCGCTTGCAGTCGGGCCGAATCAATTCTTTGTTGTAATCGACGACATAGCTGCGGACCACCGGCAATGCCTTGATCGCATCGGAATTCTGCTGTACCGACTTGACCATGCGCCGCACGTCCTGCAGCGATGCCACCGCCTCGGCGTACGCCTCGTTCGACTTGACGAGCTTGCCAAGCGTCCCCTCGCCGTTCTTGACCTCCTTCATTGCCGCCTTCACCTCGGCCACCGTCTCGGTCAGTTCGGTGTAGAGCTTGTCGTCCTTGACCAGCTTGCCGAGCGAGCCTTCGCCGTTCTCGATGCCAGCGAGCGCCTTGTCGGCCTTGGCCAGGACGACGTTGAGCTTGCGGGTCGCGTTGATCAGGTCTTCGGTGACGGAGCCATCGTTGCGGCGAAACGACTGCATGGCGCCATCGACTTCGACGAGCAGTTTGTTGAGCTTGCCGGCGGCCTCAGCGATGCCTTCGAGGACGTCGGGCTGGATGTCGGCCTTGAGTTCGCCGTCATCGTCGAGCAGCTTGGCGCTCACGGAACCGGGGACGATACGAACCATCTTGCCTGCCAAAAGGTTGTCGCTGGCGATCTGGACCTTGGCGTCCTCGCGGATGAGATGGCGGTACTTGCCTGCAATGCGCAGGCGGAGCGTGACCTTGTCGCCTGGCTGCTCGGGGGGAACGATGTCCTCGATTTCGCCGGCGTCCATGCCCTGGATGCGGACGCGCGTGCCGCGTTCGACGCCGCCGATGTCGGGGAAGCCGACGACAACGTGCATGCTATCGCTACCCCAGGCGGCGCGGTCGCCAAGCAAGGTGAGACCGACGGCGCCGAGGCCGAGCGTGGCAATAACGAGAAAACCGAGCAAGGTGGACTGGGAACGCGAGAGTTGTCGAGACACAGAAACCTCCGCCGAATGGGAGCGGATCGCTGGACAGAGCGACTGTATTATATCCGGGTTTGCAGTGTAGAGTACTCGCTCCGCGAGTACGGTTTGGCGACGCGCTCACGGAATGCACGCTCCACCTGGGACGGTTCGGACCGCACTCGCGGAGCGAGTGCTCTACACTGCTGTAAGGTTATTCGTGCAGGTCGCGGAGATCTTCCATCCAGCGCTGGAAAAAGGAGTCGTACTTGGATGCCAGCAACGGATCGAGCAAGCCGAAGCCGAGCGTCTCTTCAATACTAGCGACGATGCGGACGCCCTTTTTAGTTTGCTTGACGCGAATGGTGGCGGCCTTCGGCAACCAGGATGCGGGAACGAACCAGCCACCGAGGAGGCGCGTGCCGATCTGCGAGCCCTGCTCGGCGCGGATTTCGCCCTCGTCGTCGTCGACGACGCTCATCCCTTGCTTTTTGAGGAATTTGCGCACGTCGCTCTGGATTTCGTCGGCATCGCCATCGGCAATGAGCCAGGAATCATCCAGTTCGACGCGCGCCATCGTGGGCCTCGATCATTCCTCGATCATTTGATCAGGCGCAGGGTGAAGGGGTACTTGAATTCCTCGCCGCGGTTGGCAGCCATGGCGGCGATGATGTGATAAATCAGCGACACCGGAGCCGCGAAGAGCACGCCGATGCAGGTCATGCAGATCAGAACCATCGTGATATCAAAGTTAAGCGCCTCCTTGGCGTGCGCTGTCACATACTTCGATTTGTCTTTGTAAATTAACATGATCACGAGCGGTCCGATCAAGCCGAATCCCAAAAGGCCTGCGATGTGCGCAAGCATGCCCCATAGCTTGTCGTCAGCGGACACCTTTCCCCCGCTGCTCTTCTTCTTGGACTTCCCATTGTCCTCGTCGTCTCGGTCCCGATCATCGTCATCATCGTCCCGGCGAGCCATGAGCGTGTTCTCCGCATGAAGGTTGGCAATATGGAAGGATTATAGGAAATCTCTGGTCAGAGTTTCCCGCCCAAAATCGTAAGGGATTGTAAGATTTACTCCCGCACATTGTAAGAATCGGCAAAGCCGGTTGAATGGGGAAAATCGTCTTTTTCTTTCGGCATGAGCCTGCTATAAGCCGGCTCGTCGCGGCAAGGAATGCCATGACGACGAGTCCAAGGAAGGATAAAGCCGATGCGCAAGCAAATGCGGTGGAGCAGCGTGGCGATTGCGGGGGCCCTGGTCTGGCTGGCGGTGAATCCGGGCCGATCGGGGGCCAACTGAACGCCTGCCGGTTGCGCTCCGCCGGTCGGCGGATTCTACGGGCAGCCGCAGATGTTCATTCCCGGTGGCATTCCACAGCAGCCGCAGTACGCGCCGCAACAGCTGGCGATCTCGGGCCAGCCGCGTCCGATGCAGCAACCGGCCGTTCGGCCGGCGACGCAATGGCAGGCCCCGCCGCCACCGCAGGGCTATGCCGCCGCGCCGCAGCCGCCGGCGACCGTGCGAGGCGTGGCTGCCGAGACGCCGCGCCCCTTCAAGCTGGCGCGCCCCGAGGAACTCGGCGTATCGACGAGCCTCAACCTGGCGCCGAAGACGCAGGTCGCCGCCGCCGTCCCGGTTGATTGGAATCAGATCCAGGCACGCCTGGAACGGCTGCGCGTGCAGACGTATCAAAAGGTCCGCCTGCAATCGGGCGCGATCCATGTTACGATGACCTTGCCTGGCGTTGCGACGCCTGTGCAGGCCCAGGGCGAGACCGAAGCGGCCGCCGTCCTCGTTGCCTTGCACAATGCAGAGCAGGTAGCCGGCAGCAGGTAGCCGGCAGCCAGAATATCGTGCCTCGACTCTGGCTACCTGCTACCGGCTGTCTGCTACCGGCTCCAGAGTTTGCATCCATGAAGCTGATCGATCTGATGCTGATCTCGCTGCGCACGCTCGGCAAGAACAAGCTGCGCTCCCTCCTCACCATTCTCGGCGTCGTCATCGGCATCGCCGCCGTCATGGCGATGGTGTCGATCGGGCAGGGCGCCAGCGAGTTGGTCCGCAATCAATTCAAAAGCCTCGGCTCCAACGTCATCCTCGTTCTGCCTGCGAGCAATCAGAGCGGCGGCGTCCGCCAGGGGTTGATGATGACCCTCACCGAAGGGGACACCCAGGCCATGGCGACCGAATGTCCCTCGGTCCTTGCTGTCTCGCCGCTCATTCCGACCAGCGGCCAGGTCATCGGCGGCAATATCAACTGGAACCCCAAGGAAATGGTCGGCGTCGGCCCCGACTACGTCATCGTCCGCAATTGGCCGATGCAGGCGGGCGAGTTCTTCACCCAGCGCGATGTCGCCGCCGTGGCCAAGGTCTGTGTCATTGGGCACACGGTCGCCAACCAGCTCTTCCCCGATCAGGATCCACTCGGGCAGACGCTGCGCATCAAGAACATCCCGTTCCGCGTCGTCGGCGTGCTCACCCGAAAAGGCGCCAACTTGGTCGGGCAGGACCAGGACGATATCGTCATCATGCCGTACACGACGGTGCGAAAGCGTCTGGACGGCTCTCCCTTCTCCAACGTTCCCGTTGCCCTGGTTTCCGCACGCAGCGAACATCTGACGGCGCAGGCCCTCGATGAGATCAAGGTGCTGCTGCGCGAGCGCCATCGCATTCCGCAGGGTGAAAAGGCGGACTTCGAGGTGCGCAACATGGCCGAGGTTGAAGCCGTGCTCAACATGATCACCGGCGCCCTCACCGCCATGCTTTCGGCCATCGCCGCCATCTCGCTCGTCGTGGGCGGCGTCGGCATCATGAACATCATGCTGGTCTCGGTTACCGAGCGCACGCGCGAGATCGGCATTCGCATGGCCCTCGGCGCCCGGCCACGCGACATCCTCTGGCAATTCCTCGTCGAGGCCGCGGTGCTATCGAGCATCGGCGGCGTCATCGGCATCCTGCTCGGCGTCTCCGCCTCTTACGGGATCAACCGGCTCATCAACTGGGTCCTGCCGTCCTCGAACTGGCCTTTTGTCGTCTCCGTCACCGCGGCCATCGTGGCTCTGATTTTCTCCGCGGCGGTCGGACTCTTCTTCGGCTACTATCCCGCCCGCCGTGCTAGCCGGCTCGACCCGATCGAGGCCTTGCGTTACGACTGATCGTAGAAGTCGTCGGGCTGGACCTTACCTCGATTTTTCTGCAAAACCAGATCTTAACATCAGGCCGACTTTGCCCAGGCCTCCTAGAATATGAAGATAGAGGCGTGTACAGGAGCGTCCGACACGCCGAAGGGAATGCATCGCCACCAAAGGATTCCAGGAGTAGCGAATGGCGACTTCTACCGGGGCATTGGTCCCGGCTTCGTTCTTGTTGCCCAACGGACTGACGGT
Source organism: Gemmataceae bacterium (assembly GCA_035656475.1). Taxonomy (GTDB): domain Bacteria; phylum Planctomycetota; class Planctomycetia; order Gemmatales; family Gemmataceae; genus SIAQ01. The sequence goes on from DASRSQ010000592.1 coordinate 5,048, forward strand.
TTTCGGGCTCAATGAAAACGACACGCTGAACGTCTACCGCGACATTTTCGAGGACGATTGCTACCGTCTGCACGGCGTCACCATCAGCGATGGCGACTGCATCCTGGACGTCGGCGCCAACACGGGCCTGTTCATCCTCTTCCTCAACAAGATCGGCGTCCGCGCCCAGATTTATGCCTTCGAACCCGCCCCGGCGACTTTCGAGGTCCTGAGCCATAACGTCCGTTCGCACAACAAGTTGCCCGTGCGGATCTTCAATGTCGGCATCGCCCGCGACTCGGGCGTGGCCCCGTTCACCTACTATCCGCGTTTCTCGAACGCATCGACGTTTTTTCCGGATGAATCGCCGGAAAACATCCAGCGCGGCCGGCAGTACGTAATCGATCAGATCCCGACCTTGAGCTGGCCATTGCGGCCGATTTGTGCGATGCTGCCTCACTGGATGAAGCAGATCGTGGCCGAACGGATTCGCCGTTATTACCTGAAAAAAGAGACGGTCAACTGCCAGCTCTGGAATCTGTCGCAGTTCATTCGCGACCATGGCATTGCGAAAGTCGATCTCCTGAAGCTCGATGCGGAGCAGAGCGAGGAGCAGATTTTGGCCGGCATCGCCGACGAAGATTGGCCCAAGATTCGCCAGCTTGTCGTCGAGGTCCACGGTGGCGAGCAGGCAACACGCGGCATGGTCGAGATGCTGACGCAGCGCGGCTACCGCGCCGTTGCCGACTGCAATCCCGCCATGCCGACGCTTGCCCTGGTGTACGCGGTGCGGACGTAGCACAGAGTCCTCGTAGGCTCTGCCTGAGAACGCACCACCGAGAGCCTTGCGGGTAGCCCCTCAAGCGGAGATCAGGTCTTCACGACGCTGAGAATGAGATCGGCTCACGGAGAGTACGCACCGCGAGGCAGAGCCTCGAGGTGGTGCGTTCCAAGGCGGAGCCTGGGAACGAGAGGTGGATTTATTTCTTCCACAGTCGGTCGGGATCGAAATCGTTGTCCCGAAGATGGGCGGGGTGGATGATTTTATCGTGGCAGTAGTATTCGACCTCGCCGGTGGGATCGTGTGCGATGACAAGGACAGGGAGGCCATCCTGGGGGTCGAAGAACCACCAGCGCTGGCCGCCATTGGGAAAGAGTGGATCGTTGCCTGGCTGCAACAGCTGATGCACTGCCTCGACTTTTTTATCCTTGAACTCCGGCCGATCCACCTGTCCGAGATAGGTCGCCTTGCCGCCGCTGGTGTCGCCTTTCTCGTTCGCAGCAGCGAGCGCCCCGAAGCGTGCGATCAGTGGGCCGAAGCCGGTTTCCGTGATCGGATGGCGGCTGTGAGCCCGCACCATCGAATCGTCCGGCGCCTTGCTGATCCGCGGCAAGAAGATCGAGAAGGGATCGTCTTTCGATAGCAATATCTGCATCTGATCGTTGAACTTGCCTTTGACAAAAATCGTCTCGCGTCCCTTCCCTTTTTCGCCAAGCCATTTCAAGTGGACGCTGAACGGCTCCTTGAGAACGCTGACGCGAATCAGCTCCTCTGGTTGTTTCTTGCCATTGACCACTTCGCGTCGCCTGAGGCGATAGATGTAACTATCCATCGCGGCGTAGCGCTGGGCCGCACGCTGGTAGAGCACAGTGAGCGGAAGCGGCCCTGGTTGCTGGTTGGGCTCGACCGGCTTGACGTTCTCTCGCCGCGGCGCGTAGGTCGCCTGTTGAATCGCGTTTTCAACGGGAGCAGCTTGAGAAACTGGGGCATTTGGAATCGACAGGGCAGGGGAGAGCGTGGGAGGCCCCGCCGCGACGTTCCGGTCGCTATGCAGGTTGCTGAACCGCTGCTGTGAACATCCCGCGAGAACGCAGACCAGGGCGGTCACGAGCATCAATGGGTAGGTCAGCTTGAGCCTCATGCTCCGTTCCATTCCTTTGGAAATCCTTCACCGCGGAACGATACCGAAAAAAATGTTGCAACGCAACCTCAGGTTCAATCCGCTGGCGCCACCTTCGCATCTTTCACGGTATACAGGAATTCCTCCGGATCGCTGCGGTTGAGCGCGAGCCGGCCGATGACGCGCACCAGGCCGCGCTGGTAACGTGCCGTCGCGCCTGCGGGCATCTCGATATAGACGATGCCCGTGGTCTCGGGCATCTCGCAATACCAGCAACCGACAGGCGACTCGATGAACAGGAACGCCACCATGTCCGGATCTTCGCGCAGCGGATACATGAATCCGGTCAGCGCGATTTGCTTGCCGTCAAGCTCCTGCAGATATTTCGGGAAGCTCACCTTGAACGGCTTCTCGATGCTCGTTTCGCCAAACAACTCCCAGGGCACCGGATTGATCCCCTTCGCATCGATCGGCGGTAGCGTGTTCGTCAGCGATTCCGTGATCAACGGCCGGCGCGAACGGAAGGCGATCGTGCCCGTGTGCTTCTGCGTGTGCTCGCCCTTGGCGCTGGCGAGCTTGTCGGCCGCCTCGCGCAGAATCTGGCGGCGCGCCTTCAAGGTCGCGTCGGCCATGCCGAACTGGCTGACGCAACCTTCCATCATCGCCGCGGCGTTGTTGATGTCGCCATGGGCGTTCGCCAGCTCGGCGAGTTGCCAGAGCAACGGCCCATCGGCGGGCAGCCAGAGGCCGAGCTGTTGCGTGATTTCAACGGCTCGCGCGGGCAGCTTCTTTTTTTCAGCCGCCGCGAACTTGCCGGGCTCGTAATCCCCCTTGTCATTGTCGAAGCGCACGCCGAAGAGATCATCGAGTCCGCCCGTCTTGTTGCGCAAGCGAGCGCGAACGAGCTTGAGATGCGCCTCCTCGAATGCTTGCTGCTTGCCCGGCGCGAGCCGGACAGCTTCCTCGAGCGATGCGGACGCCTGACGCAAGTCGCCGAGAAGTTGCCAGGCGGTGCCGAGGTTGGCGGCAATGGCGAAATGATTGGGATGCTCGCGCTGCGCGGGCCGCAAGATCTCTACCGCTTTCTCCGCATCGCCGAGGCGGATGAGGAGAGCGCCGAGATCGGCGATCTCATCAGCGCTGAGTTTGGCCTTCGCCTGCAGCTTTTTGACGTCCTGTAGGTAGCGTTGCCGAAGCGGGCTTGCGTCGGCATCGTTCTTGGGTTTGACGGCGATGTTGCGCAGGGCGCGCT
>DASRSQ010000593.1:0-10797 GCA_035656475.1 Gemmataceae bacterium
GACCTTTTCAAGGACGGGGACCATGTCCTTGTTGTTGGAGATCTTCTTTTCGTAGATGAGGATGAACGGATCTTCGAGATCGCATTCCATCTTCTGTGGATCGGTGACGAAGTAGGGGGAGAGATAGCCGCGATCGAACGACATGCCTTCGACGAATTCGTTGTGCGTCTCGGCGGTCTTCGATTCCTCGACGGTGATGACGCCGTCCTTGCCGACCTTGTCCATCGACTCGGCAATGATGGCGCCAATCGAGCTGTCGTTGTTGGCGGCGATGATGGCGACGTTTTCGAGGTCCTTCTTGCCCTTGACCGGGATCGACATCTTCTTGAGTTTTTCGACGATGTCCTCGACAGCCTTCTCGATGCCACGCTTCATGAGGACGGGGTTCACGCCCGAGACGACGGCGCGAAGGCCTTCGTTGAAGATGGCTTCAGCCATGACCGTCGCGGTGGTGGTGCCATCGCCGGCGACGTCGTTGGTCTTGGCGGCGACTTCCTTGACCATCTGGGCGCCCATGTTCTCGTAGTGATCTTCGAGCTCGATCTCGCGGGCCACGGTGACGCCATCCTTGGTGACGGTCGGCGAGCCGAAGCTTTTCTGAAGGATGACGTTGCGGCCTTTCGGTCCGAGCGTGACTTTCACGGCCCGGGCCAGCTTGCTGACGCCCCGGCGCATCGCTTCGCGGGCTTCTTGATCAAAGGCAATCTGCTTCGCAGCCATTTCGAGATTCTCCGATATTGGGTTCCAGATGTTCTTGATTGCGTTTTGCTATTACTCTGCTTCACTCACGATGTATTTCGGGTCGCGCGGATACAGTTTTCCCGCAGTGCAATCGACCAGAAAGTCCAGGTCTTCGAGAACGATTGCCCCGATCAATGCTGTTTCACGTTTTGGCTCAAGAGCCGCCTTGAAGGTCCCATTTCGTCCTTGCATTTCGAGAAACACACTCTCAATGATGTTTCTCACAGCGGTGCTGCCATTGGCGTATTTGACTTTTGCCTTTCCGCTCGGCTCAAGTCCAAGCTTCTTTGCAATCGCGCTGGGCAACACCAAGCGGGTCGCGCCAGAGTCCACCACACCGAGGATGGTCTCACGCCGCACCTTGTCAGCAGACAGGTCGCCGCGCCGGAATGCGAGGACGTCCTCGTAGTTCGACACTGTGATCTCGACTTTGAATCTGCCCACATCCTTCTCCCGAGCAGAAACCATGGTCGCTACCTCACTCGTCGATCACCGCGAGAACGTCTTCCTCGCGCATGAGGAGAATCTCGCCGGTCTTACCATCTTTGTATTCATCGCCGGCCCAGTTGGTGAAGATAACGGTGTCGCCGACCTTCACCTGCAGGCCCTTGCGGCTGCCATCCTTCAGCATCTTGCCCGCGCCGACCGCGAGAATCTTGCCCTTCTGCGGCTTGTCCTTGGCGGTGTCGGGCAACAAGATGCCACCGGCGGTTTTCTCGGACGCTTCCTCCCGGCGGACCACAATTCGATCACCAAGCGGCCTGACCTTCATGGCATCATCCTCTCAATCCAATGGAAACAGTATCGGACGGCTCAGCCACAGCAAGTTTGATGCCTCGCAGTGATCGTTTTGCAAGTGCTATATTGATAATGAGTTACGCCTTCGATGCTCAGCCGATGCGTTCTTCCCCCGCTGCCAGTTTGGTGACATCGAGACTTGCATGCTGCCGGAATGACATGCGCAGGGCTAATGGGGTGGAAATTGTTTTGTACGATAATCGACAGGAAGGCAGCTCCTATCGGGAGGCGGCGATGTCCAAAGTCCGCTGGCTGCGCTGGATTGCCTGGACGGCGTTCGCAAGCGTGCTCGTCATCTTCGGCGTTGGCATCTATGAGGTGCAGCCGCATCAGCCGCGCTGGCAGACGGCGAAGCCCACAGTCGAGGAGAAACTGCCTTCGCTTTACTCCGTGCACTTCTCGCCAGACGCCGCCACTTTGGTCACGTATGTCGAAGATCTGGGCCTGGATGAGCCGGCGACGATTCGAATGCCGGTGGTTCCTTTCCGGTCGGGTTTCGTCGAAACCTGGGACCTTGCCACCGGCTCGCGGCTGGCACGCTATCCCAGTTCGGGCACCTTTCGTTCGGATCCCGTGTTTTCCAAAGATGGCCGCTATTGTGTCGGCAATACCTTCCCCCGAAAAGCGGCGAATGGAGAAGATGAAATAGAGTACTCGATCACGTTGGTTGACCTGCGCGAAGGACGCGAGACCAACGTTCCAAGCACCGGCGACGGCATCATCCAGTTTTCGCCGGCGTGCGACATCTTCGTTCATATCGATCAGCCAGGCAGGGACGCCACGCCCAATCCGCTCAGCATCTATGAGTCCGCCACGGGCAAGCTACTGGACCGCCGGCAAAGCCATGGGATCTACTTGCCCGATACCTTCACCGACGATCATCTCCTCCATCGGCTCGAAAGAAAGGACGGCCAGACAACCGTCGAACTCTGGAGCCTGACGGCTCGCAAACCGGTGGAGACCCTCAGCAAGCCTGGCTGGTTCGCCGATTTTCTTTCACGAGACCGGGGCCGGCTCATCCTGTACGAGGGTGCAATCGACAAGAACGTCTGGGCGCAATGGGACCTGACATCGCGGGAATTCAAGACCAATCCGCATGCCCACCTGCATCGATTTGGCAATCCCTCACCGGACGGTAAATGGGTTGGCGCAAGAGTGAAGGCGAGTGAGTTCCTTCTCCATGATGCCGCGATCGGTGAAGTCAAAGGAAAGGCAAGTATTCCTCTCGAACGCTTCGTTCAGAACCGCGTGCACTTCTCGCCAGATAGCAGGTTTCTTGTTTCTCACGAATCCACGGGTGCTGATGACCTGCAGGTGTTTGCAGTCCCTTCCATGGAGCTTCTATGGAAGACGAAGCCGGGCGATGGCTGCGATGGCATCGGAATCAGCCAGGACAGCAACACCCTCTACGCTAGCTGCAGTTCCGATAATGCCATTCGTCTTTTCGATATGCAATCCGGAGAATCGCGCGGCTCGATCGACTTGCCTTGCCAGGGGCCCACCTTTTTCCAATCGACGCCGGACCGACGGTTTCTGACCATTCATCGCTCTGACTTCGGCAATGGGCTTGGCGCAAAAACGGTGCCGCAACAGATCATCGAGTGGATTGGCTCCTTCTTTCCTAGACCGCCCCGGCAATCGAGCGAATCCATCATCGTTTACGACACCGTGTCGAACTGCGAACGATTCCGCCTGACCGGCTGGGCATGCGACGACGTCCTGCTAAGCGACGATGGCGCCACGCTAGTTACCTCGCACGACCATGGCAGCAATACCATCCGTTGCTGGGACGTCGGCTGGAAGCCGTTGCACTGGGCCGTCGGCGTCCCGACGACACTGGGCGCCTCGCTGGTGGCGTTGGTGCTGGCATATGGGCGCTGGCGTCGCAAGCCAACCCCTTCGACATAAGGCAAGGTCGGTTGCTTGACCTGCATCGCGCGCTACCTCCCTCTCCCGTCCTGATGAGCATCTACTCCGCGGACCATGGAAAATCCATCGTTTTTCCGCAATCGAGAGGATCATCAGCCGATGCGCATCCAGTCGTGCAGCATTGTCTGCTTGAGCCGTGCAGGCGTTCTTCCCACACTGACGGAACCCGAAACATTCCCACCTGCGAGGAGTTGCCACCATGAGAAGCCTGTTGATTCTGCTCGCCCTGGTCCTTCTGCCTGCCGCCGCGTGGGCCCAGGACGTCAAGGCGTATCGCGTCTATCTCGGCACCGGCAAGGACATCTACTTCACCGATCTCGATCTCAAGGACGGCTCGATGACCAAGGCGACCAAGGCCGCCGAGGTCGCGAATCCGTCGTTCATTGCCATCCATCCGAATAAGAAGTTTCTCTACTCCGTCAGCGAAGTCAACAAGGGAAGCATCGTCGCCTTCAGCATCGATGCGAGCAGCGGCGCTCTCAAGCAGCTCAACGCGCAATCGGCCGGCGGCAGCGGCCCTTGCCATCTCGTCGTCGATCACACCGGCAAGGCCGTGTTGGCCGCCAACTATGGCAGCGGCAGTTGCACCTCCATCCCGATCAAGAGCGATGGCTCACTTGATACCCCCGCATCCGTCCATCAGCACAAGGGCAAGAGCAAGCTGCCCAACCAGCAAGGCCCGCACGCTCACTCGATCAATCTCGACAAGGCCAACAAGTTCGCGTTCTGCGCCGACCTCGGCCTCGACAAGGTGCTGGTCTATCGCTTCGACGTTGAGACCGGCAAGCTGACGCCGAACGATCCGCCGGCGTTCGACACGCCGATCGCGTCCGGCCCGCGCCACTTCGCGTTCCATCCCAATGGCAAGCTGGCGTTCATCAACGGCGAAATGTCGATGACGGTGATCGTGTGCGACTACGATGCGGAGAAGGGCGTGCTGACCAAGAAGCAAGTCATCTCGACGCTGCCCAAGGACGAGACGCGCAAGAACGGCAGCACCGCGGAAATCGTCGTGCATCCATCCGGCAAGTTCGTCTATGTGTCGAACCGCGACCCATACAACTCGATCGCGATCTTCTCGCTCAACCAGAAGACGGGCAAGCTGACCGCGGTCGGCCACGAGGCGCGCGGCGTGAAGACGCCACGCAACTTCGCGATCGAGCCGACGGGCCAGTACATGCTGGTCGCGAACCAGAGCGGCAAGAGCGTGATGTCGTTCCGCATCGACCAGAAGACGGGCGAGCTGACGCCGACCGGTTCAAGCATCGAGGTCGGCTCACCGGTGTGCGTGCGATTCATGCCCTTGGCGAAGTAGTCAATCCCCTGGCGCGTCGGTTGCTCCGGTAGCCGGCGCGCCATCACGTTTGCTCTGCCAGGCGTTTCTCCATAACCGCGCGATAGCGGCGCTCCAGGCGTTGCATGATCCACGCGGTCATGAATCCGTAGAAGGCGCCGCCGGCCAGCAAGGCCGCGAATCCGAGGCAATTCTCCAGGTTGACGTGCGAGAAGTCGAAAACCAACGCGAAGATGAGTAGGAACAGCGTCCCTCCCAAGGATGCACACATCGACGCGCTCCGTACCGGATGCTTCGCCGCCGGCCAGAGCAGGGTGAGAACGAACAAGACCAGCCCGCACGCGAAACCCAGCATGGCCCCGGAGAGGGCGGACCCGATCATGAAACCAAGCAGCTCCCCCAATCCGGGAGGGCCCACGGCAGCGAATCCGCGCCGGATGCCTTGCTGTTGATGCCAATAGTGGAGGTACGCAAAGCTGGCGCATACTGAGCCAGCTCCTCCCACCGCACCGACGATGGCTCCACTGAAGGAGTACAGCGTCAGGATATCGTGCCATAGCGGAATCGGCAGAAGCTTCTTTCCCGATGTCTGTGAATCGTCTGGCAACATCGCCTGCCCTCCACCTGATTGCGACATCAATCGTACCCGATCTCGCTCAGGCAGCCAAGCAGCCGCCTCTACTTTCCGGAGCGCTGGCGCTTATACTTAGTTTTTGGGCAATCCTCTCCAATTTTCGAGGTACGCAATGGCCTCCACTTGTGTCGTCGGCCTGCAATGGGGCGACGAGGCCAAGGGCAAGATCGTCGATCTCTTGACCGCTGACCATCAAATCGTGGTCCGCTATAACGGCGGCGCCAACGCTGGCCATACCATCGTCAAGAACGGCCAGACGTTCAAGCTGTCGATCCTGCCGACCGGCATCCTCAGCTCGCACATTCAAGCTGTCATCGGCAACGGCCTCGTCGTCAATCCCGTCCGCTTCCTCGAGGAAGTCGACAACCTGCGCAAGGCCGGCATCAGCGTCGGCGCCAACCTCGCCGTCAGCGATCACGCCCACCTGATTTTTCCCTATCACGCCGAGGAGGAGCAGCAAGGTTCCGGCGCCGAGATCGGCACCACCGGCCGCGGCATCGGCCCCTGCTACATGGACAAGGTCTCGCGCGTCAATGGCATCCGCGTCGGCGAGTTGCTCCGCCCCGAGCATCTGCGCGAACGCCTCCGCTCCGTCGTGCCTCGCAAAAACCACATGCTCGCGTCGCTTTCCAAGACCGCGAAGCAGTTCGACGCCGATGCTCTCTGCGACGAATACCTCGGCCACGCCGAGAAGATGAAGCCGCACATCACGGACACCGTGCATCTGTTGCATCAGGCGCTCAAGGCGGGCAAGCGCTTGCTCTTCGAAGGCGCCCAGGGCAGCCTGCTCGACGTCGATCATGGCACGTATCCGTTCGTCACCAGCTCGAACAGCTCCGCCACCGGCATCTGGTCGGGCTCGGGCGTTCCCGCGAAACATCTGACGCGCACCATCGGCGTCATCAAGGCGTACACGTCGCGCGTCGGCCGCGGCCCGTTCCCGACCGAGCTTGACGATGGCCCGACCGGGATCGGCGAGACGATTCGCAAGATCGGCCGCGAGTACGGCACTGTCACCGGTCGGCCACGCCGTTGCGGCTGGCTGGACCTCGTCGCCGTCCGCTACTCCGCGGCGCTCGCGGGCGCGGACGAAGTCACGATCATGCTGCTCGACGTCTTGAGCGCGGTCGACGAACTGAAGATCTGCGTGGCTTACGTGCTGGACGGCCAGCGCATCACCGACTTCCCCGCCGACGCATTCCTGCTCGATCGCTGCAAGCCGGTGTATGAGACGCTGCCGGGCTGGAAGGTGGACATTTCGGGTGTGCGCAAGGCGAGCGATATCCCCGCGGCGGCACGCCGCTATGTCGACCGCGTGGCGGCGCTGGTAGAATTACCGGTGAGCATCGTGTCCGTGGGGCCGGATCGCGAGCAGACGATTTTCATGAAATGATCACCGACCCTATTTTCTATCGCCTGTTTCAGACCAGTCCGGAGACGTTCTTTCTGCTGCTCGGCATGTCCCCGGAATCGGCGAGCGCGATGGCCGCGCGCTACGAGTATCAGGCAATCGAGTACAAGGAAACATCGCATCGCGCGGATGGCGTGTTTCTGCCGAAGGAAGCGGGCCTGCCAATCTATTTTTTTTGGAAGCGCAGTTCTATCATCTCCCGAGCGTGTTCGCGGATCTTTGCGTCAAGTCGTACACGTACCTGAAGCAGAATGATCCGGCGCAAGCATTCTGCGGCGTGGTCCTGTTTGCGAGCCGAGGATTGGAGCCGAGCGGACTCGCGCCGTATCAGCCGTTGCTGGATGCGAACGTGATTCGTCGCTTCTATCTGGACGAGATTCCCGAGTTGGCTAACGCGCCGCTGGGTATGTCGGTCCTGTACCTGATTGCCCAAACGGAAGAGCAAGCACCGGCAACAGCGCGAACACTGATTGCCCGCGCGAAGTCGGAATGCGGGGATGAAGCGCTGCGGGCTGATCTGATAGAATTGATCGAGACGGTCATCATCTACAAGCTACGGCAACTGACTCGCGAGGAGATTCAAACCATGTTGCAGGTGCATGACATTCGGGAAAGCAAGGTTTATCAAGAGGCGCTTGCGGAAGGCAAGGTGGAGGGCAAGGAAGAAGGGATAGCCTTCGCGATTGCGAAAATGGCGGCCCGGAAAATGTCCGCCGAAGATATCGCGACGATCCTAGACCTGGACGTTGAAGCCGTTCGCCGGGCCCTGTCAAAGAACGCACAGAAGTAGCCCTGATGAATCTCACTCCCGAAACACTGAAGCGCCTTGCCGACGCTGGCCTCGATCCCGCGAAGCTGCCGCGGCACATCGCCGTCATCATGGATGGCAATGGCCGCTGGGCCCAGGAACGCGGCAAGCAGCGCATCGAAGGGCACCTCCAGGGCGTCAATAGCGTTCGCCGGACCATCGAGGAATGCTGTCGGCTCGGCATCGGGCAGCTCACGCTCTATTGCTTCAGCACCGAGAACTGGAAACGGCCGGCCGAGGAGATCAATTTTCTCATGGCCCTGCTCAAAGAGTATCTAATCAAGGAACGCACCGAGATCATGGAGCAGAACATTCGCTTCCGGGTCATCGGCCGGCGTGAACAGCTCGCCGATTTCGTCCTTGCCGAGATGGACGAGAACATCCGCGTCAGCGCCGGCAACACCGGCATGACGCTGTGCCTGGCGATCAACTACAGCGGCCGCACCGAGCTGGTCGACGCCGTACGTTCGCTGGCCGAGCGCGCCCGCGATGGTTCGCTGCGTCCAGCTGATATCGAGGAAGAGACGATCTCGGACGCCCTCTACACGCGTGGCATGCCGGAACCCGACTTGCTGATCCGCACCGCGGGCGAGATGCGCGTCAGCAACTTCCTCCTCTGGCAAATTTCGTACGCGGAACTCTGGGTTACCGAGAAGTGCTGGCCCGATTTCGACGAGGCGACGCTGCGCCAGGCGTTGCACGACTTCGCGCGGCGCGAACGCCGATTTGGCGGATTGAAGGTTTAGCCCCGCTTCGCAGAGGCGGGCGGACAGGATGCCCTCGCGGAATGAGAATGCTGTCCGCCCGCCTCTGCGAAGCTGGGCTAAACAAATTCAACGAGGATAAATGCTCAAAACACGTCTTTGGATGGGTGCGATCCTGATCGTGCTGACGCTCGGCATGATCGCCGCCGACCAGTACCTCGCGCCGTGGTTTCCCTTCCTGTTCGTCTTCCAGTTCGGCCTGACACTTGCCGCGTGCCATGAACTGATGGGCTTGCTCGGGCCACAGCGCAGTCCCCAGAAGGCGGTTTGCTACGTCGGCGTGGTTGTGTTCGTCCTTGCCAACTGGGGCGCAAACTACCCAGCTTGTCGGACGCATGCATGGACGATCCTCGGCGCAATCCTGGCTGGATTCCTCCTAGGGGTTTTTCTATACGAGATGGCGACCTTCAAGGCGCCGGGTCGATCGCTCGAACGGATGGCCCTCACCTGGTTGACGCTGGGTTACCTCGCTCTCCTGCCTTGCTTCTTCGCCCAGGTCCGCTGGCTTTCCGAGGACCACGCGGCCAACAGCGTTCGGCTCGCCCTGGCCGTGTTTGTGCCCAAGTGCTGCGACATCGGCGCGTACTTCACGGGCCGCTTGATCGGCAAGCACAAGATGACGCCGGTGCTCAGCCCGAAGAAAACGTGGGAAGGGGCGTTCGGCGGATTGACGCTGGCAACGCTCGTGGCGGTCGGAATTGACCAGCTTGCCCCGAACTCGCCTTTGCGACAGGATGTCGTATGGGAAGTGGCTTTCGGATTGTCGGTCGGCTTCGCAGGCATGCTCGGCGACCTGGCCGAATCGCTGATCAAGCGCGATTGCCAGTCGAAAGACGCGTCGGCTGCCGTCCCCGGCTTCGGCGGCGTGCTCGATGTGGTCGACGCCATCATTTACTCGGCGCCCGTGTGTTACGTTTGGTTTGCGATGTTAAGATGAACAAATCCGAAATCCGAAATTCGAAATCCGAAACAAATTCGAAATTCGAATCGGAAATCGGAAAACGCAATCAAACGAACGCATTTTCTGCTTTTGGCTTTCGGACTTGTTTCGGATTTCGAATTTCGGATTTCGGATTTTGCACCATGAGCGACACTACCATCACTTTGACTCTCCGTGACCGCGACGAAGCGGTCCAGCTATTCGGCAATCGCGATCAGCATCTTCGGCTCATCCGCGATGCGCTGCTGGTGCGCATCATCGCGCGGGGCGACAGCATCCAGATCGAAGGCGAACAGGCGCTCGTCGAACACGCCGAAAAAGTCTTCGCGCAACTTCGCCAGATCTTGCAACGACAAAACGTGCTGACGCCCGAAAACGTGCGAACCGTGCTGTCCATCTCGCAAAAGCCTGACGACGGCACCTCTGGCACTGTCACAATCCCGGCGCCGGTGGCATCGCTCGGCAACAACCGGGCCGTCCGGCCACGCACCGAGGGGCAGACACGATACGTGCAGGCGATGAACAGCAACGATGTTGTCTTCGCCATCGGCCCGGCCGGCACGGGCAAGACGTATCTCGCCGTCGGCATGGCCGTCAACATGCTGCGCCAGGGGGCCGTTCGCCGCATCATCCTCGTGCGCCCCGCGGTCGAAGCGGGCGAAAAGCTCGGCTTTTTGCCGGGCGACATCGTTGCCAAGATCAATCCCTATCTGCGCCCACTCCTCGACGGCATCAACGACATGATGGAGCCCGAGCAGGTCAAACGCTACATGGAAGCCGACATCATCGAGGTCGCGCCGCTCGCTTTCATGCGCGGCCGCACGCTCAACCAGTCGGCGATCATCCTCGACGAAGGCCAGAACACGACCATCGCGCAGATGAAGATGTTCCTGACGCGCATGGGCAACGGTTCCAAGATCATCGTCACCGGCGACATCACGCAGGTCGATTTGCCGCGCGAGACGCGCAGCGGCCTCATCGACGCGATCCATCGCCTCGATCACGTCGAGGGGGTCGCTGTCATCTATCTCAACGAACACGACATTGTCCGGCACCCGTTGGTCCAACGTATCGTCCGTGCCTACGAGGACGACAAGCCTCGCCGGAGAAGCTAGCGGATTGCAGATTGCAGATTTCAAATTGCAAATTGAAACGCCAATTTGCAATCTGAGATTTGAAATTTGAAATCTCTCTTTATGTTTCGCGCACTCAAAAAACTGCCTCGCCTTTTGCAATGGGATGGCCGCACGCGCTCCTCGCGTGAGGAGGAGCCGATCCTGCGCCAGATTGCGAACCGCCAATGCATGATGCGGCTCGCGATCGTCTGGCTGACCACGCTGGCGACGACGGCGTTTGCCATCTGGTGGGGCCCGCCCTTGCGCTATCGCAGCGGCGAAGTCTCTCCGCACGATCTGCGGGCACGCGTCGAATTCATGATCGTCAATCACGTCGAGCTGGTGAAGCTCGAACGCCATCGC
>DASRSQ010000594.1:0-8430 GCA_035656475.1 Gemmataceae bacterium
TTGGATGATCCGTTGCGCCACGAGGGAAGTGCTAAAACTGATCATCTCCCTCGTGGCGCAACGGATCATCCAAAAATTGACGCCTACTGCGAAAACGAAAACGCTCTATCAGGCATCATCTGTTGCATCGGGCCGCATTGCCGATTTCTTGAGAAAATCCGTTTCCCTCATGAGGATCGGCAACTAGAACCACACAACGAGCAGAACTCGTTACTCAAGCATTTCCCCCGCGGACATTGAGGTCAAGAAAATCCATGCAAAGTTCGGGCGAATGGATCAGAATCCGCTCGGCGCGCACGCATAACCTGCAAGGTTTATCAGTCGATCTGCCCCGCGATCGGCTGACGGTCATCACCGGCCCCAGCGGTTCGGGCAAGAGTTCGCTCGCCTTCGACACCATTTACGCCGAGGGCCGCCGCCAATTTCTCGAGACCCTCCGCGGCAACAAACGCGCCATCGTCCAGCAGTTGCAGCGTCCGGATGTCGACGCGATCGAAGGCTTGCCGCCGGTCGTGTGCGTGTCGCAGTACACGACCGGCGCCCGGCCGCGCAGCACGCTGGCAACGGTGACCGAGATTCACGATCATCTCCGGCTTCTCTGGTCGCGCTTCGGCACGCCATACTGCCCAAACTGCGCCATCCCGATCCGCAAGCACGCGCTGACCGAGATCATTCGTGCGACCATGGCGGCCGAAGGCCGCAAGATCTTCGTGCTGGCGCCGCTGGTCGAGAACCAGGTCGGCACGCACGTTGCCCAGTTCCAGCACATCTTGCAAGCAGGCTTCCTGCGGGCACGCGTCGATGGCGTGTTGTTGGAGATCCGCGATGTGCCGAAGATCGATGCGAAGAAGGCGCACACGATCGAGATGGTGGTGGATCGGCTGATTGTGAAATCGACGATGGAGGAGCGACTGCGCGAATCGCTGCAGGCGGCACTGCAACATTCGGGCGGCCGGGTCATCATCACGGACCTGGAGGCGACGGGGGACTGGGAGGATGCGGTCTACACGACGCGCTACGAGTGCGTGCGCTGTCACACGGTGGTGCCGGAGTTGGAGCCGCGAAGTTTCAGCTTCAACAATCCGGATGGCGCCTGCCCGCGTTGCACTGGCTTCGGGCAGGTGCGCGAATTCGATCCGGACCTGATCGTGCCGGACAAGTCATGGACACTGACGCAAGTGGTGGATCGGTTGCAAGAACTGGCGCCGGAGGGGATGTCGATCGATCGATCAGCGATTGGTCCAGGCGGCGATGAGGGCAAGGTGTCTGAGACAATGTCCTCGTCCGGTCGCCGAACGAAGCGGAAGACGGCGGGAGGCGCAGGTCCGAAAACAAAAGGCGAAAGCGGTGTCGAGCCGCCGCACTCCAAAGAGCGCCCGCTCGCCGAATGGCCCGCTGATGAGTACCGCGCGCTGCTGGACCGGCTGATCGGCGTCCTCCGTGCGTGGGCGGAGTTGTTGCCGGACGAGACGGAGTTCGCGGCGCTGGAAGGATTCGTCGTCTGCCCCGAGTGCGGCGGCGCCCGGCTCAATCGTGATGCGCGCGCGGTCCGCTTCGCGGACAAGGGGTTGCACGAGGTAATCGCGCTGTCCGTTGATGATGCCGTGGCGCTGTTCGCCGACTTGAGGACGCGCGAGGAGCGCAAGGCGTGCTCGCTATTGCTTGCGGAAATCCATCAGCGACTGCGCTTCCTCCAAGAGGTCGGCCTCGGCTACCTGACGCTTGATCGCCCCGCGCAGACCTTGTCCGGCGGCGAAGCACAGCGGGCCAGGCTTGCAACGCATCTGGGCGGCGGGTTGATCGGCGTCTGCTATATCCTCGATGAGCCGACGATGGGCTTGCATCCGCGCGACACCGATCGCTTGCTCGAGGCACTGCGCAATCTTCAGTCGCACGGCAACACCGTCGTCGCGGTCGAACATGACGCGGCGGTCATCCGGGCTGCGGACTGGTTGATCGACATCGGGCCGGGCGCCGGTCGGCACGGCGGACAGCTGCTGGCAGCCGGGCCCACAAACGAAGTGCTGGCGAACCCCGCATCGGTGACCGGGGCCGCGCTGCGCAAAAGCGAAAGCGTGGCAACGCCGTCGCGCACGCCGGCGGCGTTGCGGCTAAACATCGTCGGCGCCCGGCATCACAATCTCAAGAACATCGACGTCTCCTTTCCCGTCGGACGCTGGACCTGTGTCACCGGCGTCAGCGGCTCGGGCAAGAGCTCGCTGGCGCGCGACATCCTGTGCCACGCGGCGCGGCGGTATCTCGGCCTGCTCGCGCCGACGCCGGGAGCGCATGACCGCATCGACGGGCTCGAGCACATCGACAAGGTCCTCGAGGTCGACCAGAAGCCGCTCGGCAAGTCACCGCGCTCGAATCCCGCGATCTACACCGGGCTCTTCGATGAGATCCGCAAGCTGTTCGCGGCGACGCGCCTGGCAAAGATCCGCGGCTACAAGGCCAATCGCTTCAGCTTCAATGCCAAAGGCGGCCGTTGCGAAGAATGCCAGGGGCACGGCAGCGTGCGCGTGGAGTCCGCGTTTCTGCCCGATCTGCGTGTGCCGTGCCCGGAATGTCGTGGCAAGCGCTTCAACGCCGCCACGCTCGAGGTGCGCTATCGCGGCCTCACGATTGCCGACGTGCTGGACCTGCCGATCGAGGAAGCGCGGACATTTTTCGCAGCCGTGCCAATGATGCAAAACGGCTTGCAGGCGCTGGATGACGTCGGCCTGGGCTATCTCGCGCTGGGGCAGTCGTCGAGCACGCTATCGGGAGGCGAGGCGCAGCGCGTCAAGCTGGCGGCGGAGCTGGCGAAAAGCGCGACCGGCAAAACTTTGTATCTGTTCGATGAGCCGACGACCGGCCTGCACCTTGTCGACATCGCCCGGCTGATTCGGGTGTTACGCCGGCTGGTCGACGCGGGCAACACCGTCGTCGTCATCGAGCATCATCTCGACTTGGTCGCGGCGTGTGATTGGGTTATCGATCTGGGCCCGGAAGCCGGCGCCGCCGGCGGCGAAGTGGTCGTAGCGGGCACGCCGGCGGACGTCGCTACCTGTCCGCGCAGCGTCACCGGACGATATTTGCGCGCCTGAATGGATCGGTCCGCCCACCTCAGGCAGGGCTAAACGGGGCAAAATGCATAACGCCCATACCGCACAATTGCGAAGCTCGCGTTGTTTCGCTATCGGCGGTCGTGCTACAGTCCCCACATGCATGATTTTCGGCCCAGCACTCGAAAGGATTCGGTCATGAACAGGATGTTGCTCGCCTTCGGCGTGGTCGCCTTGTTGATGTTTGCCCAGGTGGCCCATGCCCAGACTTCGCAACTCGCCACGGCCAAGGCCGATACCAAGGTCAATGATACCAGGCCCGCGTTCGGTACCACCAGGGTCGCCGTCATCAATCTCGGCTATGTTTTCACCACCTGCGAACGATCCAAGGCCTTCAAGCGAGAGATGGAGGGCAAAGTCAAGAATGCCGCCGAGGAAGCCAAAGTACTTGCTGGCAATATCAAGACGTGGCAGGCCGCGGTGCAACAGGGGAACCTGTCCGACACCAAGAAGGCCCAATACGAGGAAAAGATTATCACCGCCCGCCGCCGGCTCGAAGATCTCGATCGCACGATGCGCGCCAAGGTCGGCAAGCTGCAATCCGATAACCTTCAAGTGCTGTGGAAAGACATACGCGATGCCGTCAAAAGTTTCTCGAAGGAACATGACATCGACCTGGTGCTGATGTACGGCGAACCGGGCAATGAGGCCCTGGATCAGTTGCCGAACATCAATCGCAAGATGCACGCGGTGGATATCGGCTCGTCGGCGCCGTTCTTCGTCAACCCGCGCGCCGACATCAGCGAGGCGATTGTCGAGATGCTCAACCAGCGTTTTGAGAAGGAGCGGGTGGCAGAGGACGGCCAATAAGGGCGTCGTGAGTGGTTGGCCCTGATTAATCAATCGGTAAGATGTCCGCATGGAAAAAGAACCGGAGTCAGGCGCCAAACCATCGCATCCCTTTCGCTGGTTTCCCGAGTTCTGGGAATTGAGCCGACGGCGTCTGCGGCCGCAGGCCCGGTTAATGGGCTTGTCTTTGTTGGTTGGACTCGTAGCGGGCATCGGCGCAATCGTGTTTTATGTGGCGACGCAATGCGTCGCTCACTACGCGCTGGACAGCATCGCGGGCTATCGGCCGTCGGCGCCGGCGGGCGAGCGGGAACTCTTTGAGCGGACCGCGCGGGATTTTACTCCGTGGCTCCTTTTGATCGTGCCGGTGATCGGCGGCATCCTCAGCGGCTTCATCGTGTTTTCGATCGCGCCGGAAGCCGAGGGGCACGGGACCGACGCCGCCATCGCCGCCTATCACACCAAGCAAGGTTGGATACGGCCGATTGTTCCCCTGGTCAAGATAATCGCGAGTGCGTTGACGATCGGTACCGGCGGGTCAGGCGGACGCGAAGGACCGATTGCCCAGATTGGCGCCGGATTCGGCTCGTTCATCGGCAACCTTCTGCATCTGCGCCCGGTCGAACGGCGTATTCTAATGGCGGCAGGGATGGGGGCCGGGGTAGCCGCCATCTTCCGCGCCCCCCTTGCCGGCGCTCTCTTCGCCGCCGAGGTGCTTTACCGCTCTCCCGACTTCGAATCGGAAGTCATCATCCCGGCCGGGCTCGCCAGCGTCATCGCCTACTGCACGTTCGGCGTCGCCTTTGGCTGGAACGCGCTATTCGAGTTACCCGACGCCGTCTCGCGCGAACTTACCTTTGACGATCCATTTGCCCTGGTGTCTTATACCTTGCTGGCGCTGATGATGGTATTGCTGGCGATGATCTACACGCGCTCGTTTTACAGCTTTACCTTCTTCTTTCGACGCATGGCGCTGCGACCGCATTTTCGTCCCGCGATTGGCGCGTTCCTGAGCGCCGTCGTTGGGCTGGGACTTTATTTCCTGTTTACCAAGCTTGATCTGGATCCCGCTGGGCAGGTCCTTTCGGTTCTGTCGTTTGGTTACGGTGTCTTGCAAGACGCGATGGTGTCGCCGGCGCATGGCACCGAAGGTCTCCAGCTTGCGGCGGTCCTGCTCGCCGTTGCGCTTGGCAAAATCGTGACGACCGGTCTGACGATCGGCAGCGGCGGGTCGGGCGGCGTATTCGGACCATCCATGGTCATCGGCGGTTGCGCCGGGGGAGCGCTCGGGCTATTCCTCAACTGGATCTCGCCGGGGCTGGCGCCGCATCCCGCCAATTTCGTGTTTGTCGGCATGGCCGGCTTCTTCGCCGCCGCCGCCAAGACGCCTTTCTCGACGCTCGTGATCGTCAGCGAGATGACGGGCAACTACAACCTCTTGCTGCCAACGCTCTGGGTCTGCGCGATTGCGTTCCTGCTATCGGACGAACAATCGATCTACAGCTCGCAGGTGGAGAGCCGTTCACGTTCGCCGGCGCATCAGGGGGATTACGTCCGCGACGTGTTGGTGGACCTGCGCGTCAGCCGGTTCCTCATTGCTGGACAGGAAGTGCCGACGCTACGGCTCGGGGATCGGCTCGACATCGTGCTGGATCGCCTGAGCACCACCAGCTTCATGGCCCTGCCGGTCACCGACGACGCCGGCAAGTTTCTGGGCATGGTCAGCCTCGAAGAGGTGCACCTGGCATCGCAATCGCCAAACGCTCAGTCCCTGATCGTGGCGGCGGACCTGATGCGGACGGATGTGACGCCGTTGCGTGCGGATTATCGGCTCGATCAGGCCGTGGAGCTATTCGTGGAGAACGATCTGGTCGCGCTGCCGGTCGTGGATGAGTCACAGCGCGTGATCGGCATCGTCAAGCGCACGGACGTGGCGAGCACTTATCTGAAGCACGTTCAAGGCGAGGCGAACAAGATCACTTGATCGTGACATAGCAGAGGAGGCCGTTGCTGGACGTGGTGCGGATTTCGATGGTGTAGGTGCCATCGCGCGGGGGATACCACGAAACAGACATGAAGTTGCCATTGGGATCGATATCCCCGTTGTCCTCGGCAATGAGGACGCCCTTGGCGTCAAAGACAGCAAGGTGCATATTGGCAAGGTCGGGGAGCTTGCCAACCACCTGAACACTGGCCCGCTCGCCGCCGCGGAAGATCTTCGTGTCTTTCCAGACCTCTTCTTTTTGCTTTATCTGTTTTGCAAATGCACCGCCCACGGGCGAAGCATGAGCCGCAGACAGCAACGCCAGCAAGCCGACACAGGCGCTCATCGCAAGCGTTCGCATCTTCTCTCCCATGTTCGCGCAGGCCAGGCTTTCGCGCCTGACATGCGGGTAGCGGCACTTCTGTCAGCCTGAAAGCCTGGACCTACGAAAGGTCAACGCATTGCCAGGTTGTAGGTGTTGATTTCGTAGCCGGTATTCCAGACGGCAACCTGGTAGCGACCGGTCGTGGCCGCGATCCATTCCACATTCAAATCGTCACATGCCTGCGGCCAGGTCCGGTCATCGTGGGCGACACAATTTCCGTCCTTGTCGAAGATGTACAGGCCCAGGCAAGTCTGGTAATTTCCCGAAACGATCACCTTGCCGGGCTCGCCTCCCTTGAATTCCGCGACATACATGCGCGCGGATCGCGGTGCGATCTTCTCTTCGGTATCCATTTTGCGCGGCTTGACCAGGCCGGCGCTTCCGACCGAAACGCACAGGAGGACCAAGAACGCGCTGACCGCCAAGATTCTTCGCATGATGTTGTCCCTGACCTGGCTTGAGACATCATCCTATGGGCGTAGGTCAGGCTTTCCAGCCTGACAATCCTGTCCATTGCAAGTTTGTCACGCTGGAAAGGCTAGCCCACGAAAGTCGCAATTGACGGTCTCGCGATCGATGCCTATCATCCCGCCCGCTCGAGGGAGTAATATGGGATGGCGGAAATGGATTGTCCGCGGCATTGTGTACGGCATCGTCGCCGCCGCCGGTGGCGGTGCGCTTGCGTACCAGCGCTGGACCAATCCCGGCGCCGTGCGCGAACAAATCATTGCCGAGCTGGAGAAGGCGTTTCCCGGCGCCGAAGTCAGCGTCGATTCCGCACGGCTGCGCATTCTCGGCGGCATCCAGCTCAATGGCCTGCGCCTCTCGCGCGTCGACGATCCCGAGAAGCATGAGTTCCTCCACGTCCCGACCGCCATCTTCTATCACGACAAGGAAAAGATCCTCGATGGCGAGCTGCGCCTGCGCAAGATCGAGCTCAATCGGCCGCGCCTGCGCGCTCGTCGGGGCAAGGATGGCAAGTGGAACATCGACGGCCTGATCCGTCCGCCCGGCACTCTGCCCGAACGCCCCCTCCCCGCCATCGTCATCCACCAGGGAACGCTGAGCATCGAAGACCTGGCCGTGCCCGACCGGGCCAGCGTGCTCGAGGTCAACGACGTCAATCTCACGCTCATCAACGATCCGCTCCTGAAGGTGACGCTGCACGGTGCCGCCAACTCGGTGCTGCTGGGCAAGCTCAAACTCGCCGGCGCCATCGACCGCCAGACCGGCGAGACGCACCTGGCCTTCCGCGCGGCCCAGATCCCGCTGACGCAGGATCTCGCCGCTCGCTTGCCGTTTCAGTGCCCGCACGATCTGTTCGTCGGCCTGCAGCTCAGCGCCACGGCTCATGTCGAGGGGAAGCTGTCGTTGCATCCGAAACAGCCGCTCTATTACGAAGTCGGCGGCGAAGTCGTCGGCGCCAAGCTGTCGCATCCCAAGCTGTTGTTGCCTTACGAGGATCTCAACCTCAAGTTCCACTGCAACAACGGCGAACTGACGCTGGAGAGCCTGAC
Organism: Gemmataceae bacterium; assembly: GCA_035656475.1. Lineage (GTDB taxonomy): Bacteria > Planctomycetota > Planctomycetia > Gemmatales > Gemmataceae > SIAQ01. The sequence goes on from DASRSQ010000594.1 coordinate 7,783, forward strand.
CGCGCGCTCGGGCAAGACGGAGATCTCCGCTCATGGCGTAGCCCAGTTGCCCTGCATCGATCAGGAATTCGAGGTGCACGTCGATTGCAAGCACGTCGTTCTCGGACGCGAACTGGCCGAACGGCTGCCATCGAAGCTGCGCGATTTGCACGAGATGTTCCAGCCCGATGGCCCCACGACGGTTCACGTTGCCTGTGCCCGCCACGAAGGGGAATGGGTGCCGCTCGTCGACGGATCCCCCTCGACGGTGTCGCTACGTCCCGAGGGCATCTCGCTATCGTTCCGTAATTTTCCCTATCCGCTCAAGCGTGCGACCGGCGCCGTCGACTACAACCTGCACGATGCCCGCGTCAAGGTCGACCTCACCGCCTATGCCGGCGATCGCCCCATCTTCGTTCTTGGCCACTGGACCGGCAAGGATGAACATGCCGACGTCAAGTTCGACATCCACGGCAACGATCTCGCCATCAACGACGAACTCCTCAACGCCTTACCGACGCAGCCCACCAATCTCCAGACCTTCGCCGCCGGCTTTCATGCCACCGGCAAGCTCGATGTCAACGCCCACATCCGCAAGGAGCCCGGCAAGGAGTTCCGCAACGAGTATCACCTCTACTTCCACGACGTCGCCGCCCGCTGGGATGCGTT
>DASRSQ010000595.1:0-2518 GCA_035656475.1 Gemmataceae bacterium
TCGGGCTGCGGCTTTAGGCGACGACGACCGACTCAGCCAATGGATCCTCAATCGCCCCGGTTCCCCTTTTTACCGAAGATCGACTGCCGACCAGGATCCACTGGCCTGCGCTGCCTAAAAATCAAATCACCTTATGCACCCATGGCTCGTGATGACTTTTCCTTTGGCGGGCCGACCGATGCGGTTTGCAACCCCGCGACTTTCCCGTTGCGGTCAATTTACCGCGATTCTGCCAGGAGCGGCAGCCTGTGCCCGGTCTTGCCCCAGCATTTGCGGCGCGGTCCGATACCCCATGGCCCCCCCCAGGATCGCCCTATGAGCGCTCATAGGGCTATTAGACCGCGCCAGAGGGAACGGCGGGTGGCACGCCCCTTGTAGGCCTCCAGACACCTTTAGGCCTCCCACTTCAATGAAGGTGCGAGGCTGGGATCAGCTTGGGGGGACGGCCCAGATTCGCTATTTCTTGTGGACCTTGTGGCAGGCCGCGCAGGCACCGGTCACCTGCTTGAACGCCGCTTGAGCCGCATTGACGTCTTTATCCTCCAGTGCCTTGAGCGTTGCCTCGCTGCCGGCGCGGAGGGCCTTGGCGGCGTTGGCCCACTCGCCGTCCGGACATCGGCCGTCGTCCATCAGCAAATAGCTCATCTCGTTGAGGCACGCCGCTTGCATCTCGGCAAGACTCCAGGCGTCCTCGTCGGCAGGGCCGGCGTCCTTCAGTGAGGCGCCCAGACCCGCGCAGTTGGGCTGCATGATACCCTTCATCAATTGCTTCGTGGCGGCGGGTCGAGTTTTCCCCTTAGTCTTCTGAGCGATTGCTGCGTCAACGAAATACAGCAGTCCGAGGCCGCACGTTGCTACCAGCCCTGTAATGATGACGTTCTTGCGAAGCATGGGTCGATACCTCCGGGTTAAAAGAGCGGTTTAAAAGGCGCGATGTTCTCGGCCGCGACGGCACGCCGCACCCAGACAAGCGACAGAAGTGTATGAGAGACGGTTCGAGGAACCAAATGCGAGTCAAAGGGTCGGCGGAGCGCGCGGTTGCCGCTTTTCGACACCATTTGGAATCACAAGTTGCGTTGTATCATTTTGTCGCGCGTCCCGACGGTTCTTGCGTGCGTTCTCGCGCGAAGCGTGCGTATTTGGCGCATAAACTGCGCCTCGCTACGGAATTCCTCCGGCGTTCCGAGAACATTAGTGTCGAAAGGATTCCGTTTGGCGGACTCGTCGCCAAGCACTCGATGGAGTGAGCGACGGGCGCAAGCGGGGTATGGCGTCGCGATCGGCGGTCGCTATGCCCGGCCGAAAGGCTGAAGCTACGGATCAACCTCGAGTATCGCGGCCAGCGTTCCAGGCTCGTGGCCGCCACCGAGCACAGGATTCGCCTTCACGCCTAATTCTTCTTCGAGGGCTTGCCGCTCGGCGCGGAGCGCTGGGATTCTCGCGTTCAGCACCTCGATCATCCCTTCCCCCAGCGTGGCGTACATGAGCATCCCTTTTTCGCTCTCTTCGAGGTGCGCCAAGCGATTCAGGTACCCGATCAGCGTTGCGCGGCGATTCGCGAAGGGGGTGGCAAGCTCGGCATCCCGCAGGCGGCACGAGCAATCGTAAACCTGTTGGAACGTTGCCGTCCCCACATTGTGTGCGGATGCGACCGCCAGGTAGTCGTGGGCCGCGTTTGCCGCCTGTCTCGACCGCAAGATCCAGCATCCGGCCAGCGGTAAAACCAGCGCCGCCACAAGCAGCGACCTTAAACTGAATTGGAACCGGCTCATAGGGGGCGGGGTAAGATTCTGGACCGAGCAGGCTCTAGCCCGTGAACATTCCGCTAGTTGTCCGTCGCTGGCAGGATCGAGGTTTTTGGTGGCGCGAAGAACGTCGGTTTGCCGTTGTGGAAGATGATTACGTCCCCGTCGTTCACCTTCATCGTCGCGCGGTCGTCCCTGCCTGCCGTCAGGGAAATGTCCGCATCCGCCGGTTGCGGCCCTTTGCGGGCGGGAAAGTCGGCGACCGGTTGGTTGCGGCCGCTGAGCAGTCGAACCGTCGACTGCTCCGGTGACGACGCCAGCACAACGGAGGGCAACGTGGCGCCTGATTCCATGCTGAAGCTGACGGTCTTCGTGCCTTGGTCGAAGGCCCACGTTCCCCGCGGCGACCCCTCGTCGTTGACCAAGGTGAAGCGCTTGGCTCTCACCTCTTCCTTGATTGCCTCGTCGCTTCCCATCGCCCACGGCAAAGTGGCCGCGACAAGCGCCGCAAAGGCCACCACCTTAAGCATCCTGTTCTGGGACTCCAGCTTTGCAAGTCGGCACTCGGTGTTCACAGTGGCCTCCGGTTGATGTGAAGCAGCGCGGCCCCGCACGTCCATTAGACCGCGCCGGAGGGCCGGGGCAAGATTCTGTGCACAGAAGGCTCAGGCAGCCGATTCTCGCATACGCTCTAACCCGATTCAGCACCGCAACCGCCGCCGGCGAAATGGAGCAGTTCCAGAATCGCGGCCCGCAGCTCCAAAAACTCCGGG
>DASRSQ010000596.1:0-3382 GCA_035656475.1 Gemmataceae bacterium
CCCAGAATGCTGCTGGGGTGAAGTCAAAGAGGTAAAGAACCAGGGCCGCAATCCAGCCCACGACGGTCAGTCGAACAAAGAAAAAGCCCACCGCAATGCGAGCGCCCACCTAGGCACCATCCCCCTGCACAGCGCGCAGAATCGCCTTCCGGAACGAGGCGACATTGGCGAAGCGCTGGCCCGGCGTGCGCGCCAGTCCCTTGTGAATGACGTCCGCCAGCGCCGGCGACACGTCGCCACGGCGTTCGCGGATCGGTACGTGCACGCGCCGCAGCAGCGACGAATAACGCTTGCGCTCTTCCGTCTGCACCTCAAGCGTTGCGGTCCCCGTCAGCAGATAATAGAGGATGGCGGCGACGGAATACTGGTCAGCGAGCGGATTGATCTCCTGGTAGTTGAACAACAGCTCCGGCGGCATGAACGCGGCCATGTCGAGCAGCGCCGCCGTCACGCTCAGGCCGGCGAACGGCGCGGCCTGGTAGACGTGGGCAGTGCCATAGTCCGAGAGCTTGACGACCTCCTTGCCGTCGATCTCGGCGACGATCACGTTGGCTGGTTTGATGTCGCGATGCACGAAATGCTTGCCGTGGGCGTATTCTAGGCCGAGCAACACCTGGTTGACCCAGCGCACCGCGCGATTGACCGGCAACGGGCCGTCGCGCTGCAACAGCGCCGACACGTTGACGCCCGGGACGAAATCAGAAACGAAGTAAAACCCGCTTGGGCAGCCGCCGACCTCGCGAAGATGGACGATGTTCGGATGTTCGATCTTGGTCAGAAAGCGGGCGGCACGCAGGAATTCATCGATCTGCACCGGCGAACCCTGATGGCTTGGCTTCACGACCTTGATCGCAAACAGCGTCGAATCACCGGTGCGGCGGCCGAGATACGTCACTCCCATCGTGCCGCGGCCGAGCTCGCGCTCGAGCTGATAGCCGGGAATTCGCGGCAGAGTGATCTCGGTCGTCGCCGGGGCCGGATCAAAGTCGACCGTCGGCGGCATGACGGCGGCGCCACCACGCGTGACATTGACCCGAAGCATCGTGTGCCCCGCGCGAATCTGATCGCCGTTTTTGAGGTCGGCCGACAGCGCCTTCTGGCCGTTCACGTAGGTGCCGTTGTGGCTGCCCATGTCGATGAGTCGGCACTGCGGCGGGTTGACCTCGATCATGAAATGGATGCGCGAGAAGAATTTGTCTTTGGCAGAAAGCTGGAAGTGCGCATGCTTCGAACGGCCGACCAGGAACGTGTCGTGCCGATCGAACGAGAACTCTCGTCCCTTGTGCGGGCCAGCAGTGACGGTGAGCGTGACGCGCATTCTCCACCTACCGCTATGGTAACGCAAGTGTGCGCGGAGAAAACCCTATTTCCTCTCGTTCCCAGGCTCTGCCTGGGAACGAGATGGCCGACTGACCGATGCTTCTATTCCCGCGCAGCCGCCAACAACTTGCGAACCAGAGCGGACTGGGTGTCGTTCAAGATCTGCGAGCACGCCAGGCCGTTGCCGAAGGTGTCGTACTGGTTGAACTGCCAGACGACTTTTTTGTCGCGTGTGATTTCGAAGATCTGCGGGTTCTTGTCCCCCGCGTGGCAGTTGCCGATGATGCGATTGCCGTTGGCAAGTTCCGCGAGGGACGTGGTCCACTTGAGGCCAATCTTGGCGCCGGGTACGTTGTCCTTGATCTCCCAGGCGACCTTGCCATCCCGGGTGACCTCGACGACGCTGGCGCCGCTGCCGGAGGCGATCAGCGTGTTGCCATTGCGCAGGCGAATGGCGCCGTACACGCGGGTTTTGATGGGATACTCCCAGACCACCTCGCTCTTGGCGTTGTACTCGGTCACGACGCCGGGGTTCTCGGCGCAGACGAGATAGTTGCCGTTGTCGAGCTTTCGCGCCATGCGCGTATGCTGGGTGCCACCTGGCTTCAGCTTGATCTCGGCGTGAATCTTGCCGTCCCGGTCCACCTCGATGATTCGGCCGACGCCGCTCTCGGCGATCATCGTCAGGCCGTTGGGGAGGCGTTCAAAAGCATGCACCTCGACGCGCTTGCCCTTGTTGCCATTCATCATGCTGGCATCGTAGGTCCAGACGATTTTGTGAGCCAGCGTCATCTCGACGATGGTAGTCCAGTTGTCGTGAAAGAGGATGTTGCCATTGTCGAGGAGTTGGAGATCGTGGTGACCGGCGTGTCCGGTCTTAGGGCCGGCGGTTTTGTGAGACCAGAGGATTTTGCCGTCGGCATCGCAGATCGCGACGATGTTCTTGCCATACGAGGCGCTGGCAAGGACGAGGCGTTGCTTGGGGACCGTTCGCGTTTGCTCGATCCGTTGCTGCTCCGTGATTTGCTTTTTGGGGCCCTGTCCAATCGAACCGACAGATGCGACGACGAGAAGGATACCGATGGCATTCATGTGGAGAGTCCTGATGATTGGGCAATCCAACCATGTACACGATTCATTTCGAATCGTCAAACAGTAAATGCCAATGCAATGGAACCACGGGGAGCACGGGGAGCGATTGCGGAAGGCGACATTCATCGAAACAACAGCTGCGATCGTGACCGGTCCTATTTAGATGTTCACTCTCTCTTACTGCAACATTGCAGGAGTACAGTCCTATTTCAGTCGCTCCCCGTGCTCCCCGTGTTCCCCGTGGTTCTGTTGGATGATTTCTTTCGCCAATACTCCGGCAACTCGGGAATGGTGTCGCGCAGGATCTCGAGAATGGCCTGGCGATCGTCGGGACTGAGATGGCCGAAACCTCCCTCATAGTGGCGGTCGGTGAGCACGTCGTAGATCTGCTGATAGACGTGATCTTTCGTCTCGGCCGGCAACCGCTTGAAGGCATCCGAATAAATCAGATAGCTGCACGGATACTTGAACAGACGCCGCTGCAGGTCGAAGTCGCGCAGCGAGCGGCCCTTCGCGTCGCGCGGACCCTTCTTCGCAAAATCGACGGCGAACGTCGACGTCCCCGCCACCTTCTCCGTTAGCCTCGCTTCGCCGGCGAACAGCAAATAGCGCACGAGCGGATCGCACACGCTCTTGATGCGCCGCGCCGTCGATTCGGAATAGGAATCTGCCGACTGCCCGAGTTCCTTATTCAGAAGAGCACGCTGATGCAACGCCAACCTGCTCTGGATGCTCGCTCGCACCAGAAGGTTCTGTGCCTCCGCCTGATGTTCGAGCACCATCAGAGCGACAATGTCGCTATGCGGCGTCAGGTAGCGCGACGTGTCGAAGTAGCCCTTGAGGCTGGCAACGTTCTGGCCATCCGGATTCTTCGTGATGGCCTCGCGGCTCGCGCGATTCTTGACGATCAGGTTTCCAAGATGATTTTGTTTTCCATGGGCGCCGGTCACGTACCAGCCGCCCCAGCGCT
>DASRSQ010000597.1:0-6541 GCA_035656475.1 Gemmataceae bacterium
CGGTCGGCGTAGCACGCGGTCTCCCAGATTCGATTCATCGTTTGCACGGAGACAGGATCAGAGAAGAGGAACCCGCAAAGTCAGAATGCTGAGCGTGGGAGCGTGTGGCTACACCCCCCTCCTCCAGTTTCGAGGAGCACGTGGACGACGTCATGACGCTACATAATGTCATCACAGGACTTACGGCAATCATCCACGTGCTCATGCCGTGGAGCACGTGGATGGAGCACGTGAAGCATTACGCGCGGGCAATCCGCTCGCGCCCGCCAATGTACGGCCGCAGCACCTCCGGGATGACGACGCTGCCGTCGGCCTGCTGATTGTTTTCGAGAATCGCGACGATCGCCCGGGTGACGGCGACGGCGGTGCCGTTGAGCGTGTGGACGAAGCGGGTGCCCTTGTGCTTCGGGCTTTTGTAGCGGATGTTGAGGCGGCGGGCCTGGAAGTCGGTGCAGTTCGACGTGCTCGTCACCTCGCCGTATTCGCCCTCCTTGCCGCGTCCGGGCATCCACGCTTCGAGGTCGTACTTGCGATACGCCGGGCCGCCGAGGTCGCCGGTGCACGTGTCGATGACGTGGTACGGCAACCCGAGTCCCTGGAAGATCTCCTCCTCGATGCCACGAATCTCCTCGTGGATTGCGTCGGACTGTTCCGGCGTGCAGAACGCGAACATCTCGACCTTCGTGAACTGGTGCACGCGATAGAGCCCGCGCGTGTCGCGTCCGGGAGCGCCGGCCTCGGTGCGGAAGCAATGCGACAGGCCGACGTACTTGAGCGGCAGCTTGGCCTCGTCCATGATCTGATCGCGATGCATGCCGCCGAGCGTGATCTCCGCCGTCGCGATCAGGCACAGATCGGAGTTCGCGATCGAATAGATCTGCGTCCCCTCGCCGCGCGGCATGAAGCCGATGCCTTCGAGCACATCCACCCGCGCCAGGTCCGGCGTGATGATCGGCGTGTAGCCATGCTTGAGCAGCGTGTTCATCGCATACTGGATGAGCGCGAGTTCGAGCAACACCGCTTCATTCTTGAGGAAGTAGAACTTCTGCCCCGCGACCGCCGCGCCCGCTTCGAAGTCAACGAGATCGAGCGCCTCGGCCAGCGTGACATGATCCTTCGGCTTGAAGTCAAACTTCGTCGGCTCGCCCCAGGTCTTGACGACCTTGTTGTCCTCGGGCAGCGCCCCGATCGGCGCGTCCGGATGCGTCATGTTCGGAATCGTGCTGATGACCGCCTTGAGATCGGCCTCGACCTGCTTGAGCTGTGCCTCGAAGCCGGCGACTTCCTCACGCAACTTTTTGCCGCGTGCGATCAGTTCCTGCTTCTTGGCCGGATCCTTTTCGGGGCCGACTTTCTTCGCGGTTTCGTTCGCTTCTTGCTGTTTAAGCTGCATCGCCGAGATGACGCGCTTGCGTTCGTCGTCGAGCGTGACGACACGATCGACGTCGGCGGTGACGTTGCGGTTCTGGCAGTTCGCTTTGACAGCGTCGAGATTGTCGCGAATGAATTGAGCGTCGAGCATGTTCTATTCTTCTCTCAATGGACGGTTCGTGTCAGTTGTCTTCCTGTCTACAATATGAATAGAGGCGCCGCGACTTGGACGGCATTGTCCGAATCGGCCATTCAGCTATACACTGGAATAAGAAGAAACAGCGAAGACGTCCGTGATGTGGGTTGATCCTGCGCCACATTAAAAACAAGGAGCCCCTGCCATGCTCGATCTCGTCAGCGAAATCACCCAACTCAAGAAAGACAAGAACGCGACCATCCTGGCCCATTACTACCAGGATGGCGACATCCAGGAACTTGCCGACTTCACGGGCGACAGCCTGAAACTGGCTCGCGCCGCCACCACCGTACGCACCGACACCATCGTCTTCTGCGGCGTCCATTTCATGGCCGAGACAGCGAAGATGCTGAATCCCGAGAAGCGCGTCCTCCTGCCCGACCTGAAAGCGGGGTGCAGCCTCGCCGAGAGCTGCCCGACGGTCAAGCTCGAGCGCTATCAGGAAATGCTGCGCGAGAACGGCCGGCGATTTCAGACCGTCACCTACATCAACAGTTCGGCCGCGGTGAAGGCGCTGTCCGACTGGGTGGTGACTTCAGGCAACGCCGAGGAGATCATTCGCCGGGTGCCAGGCGATCTCGAAATCCTGTTCGTGCCGGATCGGCATCTCGGACAGTACCTGACCGAAATCACCGGCCGGCCGATGATCCTGTGGGACGGCGGCTGCATCGTGCACGAAATCTTTAGCGTCCGCGACCTGCTCGAACTCAAGAAGAAGATCCCGACGGGCCTCACGCTCGCCCATCCGGAGTGCCCGGCCAACATTCGCGAGCACAGCGATTTCATCGGCGGCACCGAGGCGATGCTGAAGTATCTAGGAAAATTCTCCGAGCCACGCGATTTCCTCGTCGCCACCGAGGCAAACATGATGTGGCAGATGCAGAGCAAGTTCCCGCAGCACCACTATCATCCGGTGCCGGGCATCAGCTGCGCCTGCAACAAGTGCCCGCACATGGCGCTCAACACGCTCGAAAAGGTGCGCGATTGCCTCGTCAATGGGTCGCCGGAAATCACCTGGCAGCCGGAGTTCGGCAAGGCGCGCGAAGTGGTAGAGCGCAGTTTGTTGAAATAAGCGATTCACCACTACTATTCGTAGGCGGGCGGGGCTCCTGCCGAGCCTTGAACTGACTTTTCTGTCCAGGCGGGCTGCCTGCACCACGGTCATTGCACGCGATCGATCGCGATGATACAATTTCGGTGCACTTCAAAATGGAGAATGCGCCATGACACGCAATCTGGTCGCGGTGGTAGGGACTCTGATGATGGTCGGCGCGGTCAGCGCCGACGTTCCGCTGCCCAAGGACAAGAAGTACATCGATCCGCGCGTCAAGTTCGACGGCGTCGAGAAATACGCGGACCACGTCTTCTACCTGCGGTTCCTTACTTTTACGGGCGGCCCGGCCAGAACGCCGTACACGCTGCGCGAGGTGAAGGACGGCAAGCCGTTCGCACTGAACGCCAAGCGGCGAATCATCAATGTGACGTTGCTGGCGATGAATCGCAAGGAGTTTGCGAAGCTTTCCAAGGACGACGCGTCGTTGAAGTGGCTGAGCGACAAGACCGAGGGAGTGGTCACGGCAAACGTCATCGCGCCATCGACGGTGGGATCGGCTGACCTGAAGGAAGCGCCGGTGACCACCTATCGCGTCGAGTTGAAGGACGGCAAGCTGTCGGTGGAGATGGTGCGTGACACGAAGCGATCGGATGCCGGGCCGTTGCCGATGTGGGGATTCGGCCTCGTGCTGGCATTGTCGATCGCGAGCCTGGGGATTTGGTTCGCGCGGCGGCGTTCAACGCTTGCGTAGCTTCCAGACCAGAGCAAACCAGCCGTTGGCCGCCGCGGCGCGCGGCGCAAGGAGGCGGCTGGCGATCGGGTCGAGCATGGGCAGCGCTGCCAGTTTAATGCGCTCCTTCATGAATTCCGTTAACATCGTTTCCATGATTACTCCCGTTGCCGCCGGCATCGCGTCGACCTTTTTCTCTGGATTGCCTTTATCCAGCGCCACGCGGACCGGTCCCTTGCGCAGAGCGTAAACGCCATCGGCGCGATTCTCCAGGCGATACGCCACCTTGACACGAAGGCCCGCGTAAGTCGTTTTGTCTTGCTGCACCGATTCGACGCGCCCTTCCAGCGTGAAGCCCTGGTCGGCGAAGGTCACGATCAGCGGGTCGCGTTTCGGCAACGTGACGATAACCGGCTTGCCCGCGAGTTGTGCCGCCAGCTTGGCCAGCTTTTCCAGGTCGAGCTTGATATCGGCATCGCTGCGAGCATCGAGGATCAGGCCGCGCGTCAGTTCGTTGTAGATCTTGGATACCTCGGTGAGCGAGAAGGTCCGGCCGCCAAATTCGGTCTGGGCCGCCTCGGTCGCGACCGACTCGTGAATTCGCGCCGCGAGGTCGAAATCGGAAGATAGCATCATCGGCACCGGCGACGTGCGGCCCGGCGTGGCGAAGCGAAACGCCCCGTGCACGTGGCTTGTCGAGGTGCTGAACCGCATCGCTTCCAGAAGCAAGCCGGTCTGGCGAAACGCCCGCAACTCGCGGCCAAGCGTCGAACTGGCGGTCGCCAGGGCGGGGTTGATCTCATCATCGATGCGGCGGATGACATGGCCGACCGTCTTGCAGGCGCTTTCCGCTTCGGCCGCCGGCCTGGTGTTCTCAAAGCCACGCCGAACCATGCACTTGGCAAGGTAATCCATGTCCATCGTGCTGGTCACATCGATAAGTTGCGTGCAGGCGACCGCGCTGCTTGGCCCAGCAAGCAGGTTGATTCCGGTTTCGCCGATCACGATGCGGCGGCGCACCTGCAGTGGCGTGGTCGTAAAGGTATGGATGCGGATCGTGTGGCGTGCGCCGACGGTTTCCGAATAGTTGACGCCCTGCATCGCGATATCAATGGTTGCATGGCGCGTGTCGGGGATCAACTCGGCGTACACATTCCCAAGCGTGCGCCCGATGCCACAGACCGGCGTATCCTGAATGATTTCGTTGACGGGCTCGGTCTCGTCGATGCTGCGCTGCACAAGGGCGTTGATCAGTGCGGCCGACGCGTCGATTCGAACATTGGGCTCACGGCCGGCGGGTTCGTCGGCGGCCAGGGTGAGGCCCGCCACGAAGAGCGGCGTTACCAGGATGCATGCATGCTTCAAGTTCATCGGGACCTCGCGGGCTCGGCAAAGTCTGCGCGCAGGGACAAGACGATAAATCCAGCGTAACTGCCAGACTCGGCCGAGCAACCGCAGCTCGCGCATCGGAACGATAGAATTCGCGCTGCGCGCCGGCAGATCTTGCGCAGCCGGCATAACCGCTACCACCGTCCTGCGGCCGATCCGAAGAAACGGCACCCTGCAACCATTTCTTGTCGATTACCTGAAGATTGGCTCAAGTCGCGGCACACGCGGCGCGAGGGCAAGGATCGCGCCCGGCACAGGGGCTATAGCAGTTTAAGGAAAAACTTGCATTCCGTGGCTCCTAGCGTTCCTGCCATGGGAAACGTGCTGCGGCTGTTCTTTCCGGCATGTTCCGTCTGGAAGTTGCTGGTGTCGCCAATTTTTTGGGGAATGATTCAAGTGCATTCATTGCCGCACTTGAGCCACGGGAACAGGATCAGGTGCAGGATGAAGCCCAGCCCGCATTCACTGAAGAGAAGAGGGAATCCAATGAAGAGAATCGTTATCGCCGGCCTGGCCGCCGTCTGCGTGATGGCGCTGACGCAGCAGCAGGCGTCGGCATGGGTCAATTCGCGCTTTGGCGTCGGCCTGAACTGGGACATCCAAAGCGGCGGCAACAGCCTCGGCTGGGGCGCCTGGCGCAACGGTCAGCCCCCCGGCCCCGAAGCTTGGGGCGGCCAGGGCTACGGCGGCGCGCCGATGCCCTATTACCAACACCATCAGCACCATGGCTATACGCCGGCGCCCGCGCCGACGTTCGCGCCGCCGCCGGTCCGCACGACGGCCGAGCCCCCGTACGCGGGCGGCTATGTGTCGCCCTTCCAGTTCGCGACCTATCCGCGTCCAGTGCAGTACTATTACTATCCGGGCACGACCTACTATTACTACGACCGCTAAGCCTGATGCACCTCTCTATGGGATAAACAGGGGCCGAATCGCATGATTCGGCCCTTGTTGTTGCGCAGCGCCTCTCGTTCCCAAACTCCCTTTGGGAACGCACGATGGGAAACTCCGTTTCCCGAAACATTTCTGTCGCTGGCCGAATCATGAGTCACCGATTCGAACGGGCCTGGAAACGGAGTTTCCATTCGTGCGTTCCCAAACGGAGTTTGGAACGAGCGGAGTAGAACAAGTCGGAGATCAAAGTCACCGTTTGACCGCAAGAGCGAAATTGCAAATCTTGCAAATTTTCCGTGCCCTGACGACGCACCATGCCCGACAAAGCATCGGCAGCAGTTGAAGGAAAAAAATGCAATCCGCAAGGATTGTTGGTGATGCTCTGGAAAACACGGCCTGCGCCGCATTTCTCGGACAATCCGCCCACCACTTCCTGGATAGGTGTTGGTTTGTAGGGAATTCTTGAGCGTTCTCGCCAATGCGATCTCTATGGGGGAGGACGCAGCGGCTACACTCGTTCCATCACAGAGAAGAGGATTCCATGAAGAAGGTTCTCGCCATCGGACTGCTGGCGATCTGCGCCATCGCCCTGTCCGAGCAACAGGCTTCCGCCTGGGTCAACTCCCGCTTTGGCGTCGGTCTCAACTGGGATATCAGCAGTGGCGGCAATAGCGTCCTCTGGGGCGCCTGGCGCAACGGGCAGCCTCCGGGACCCGAAGCTTTCGGCGGCGGCTACGGCCATCACCATCACGGCTATGGCTACAGCATGACGCCCCAGTCCACGCCCTACGCCTACGAGATGCCCGCCGCTCCGTCTTACGCTCAGCCGATGCCCATGCAGCAACCCTTCCAGTTCGCGACCTACCCGCGTCCCGTTTACTACTATCCGCGTTAAGTTGTCATCAAG